>JAQFVO010000437.1 GCA_027942505.1 Endozoicomonas sp.
AATCTGGACACTGAAGTCAGAGGCCGAGGGAGAGCCGGAAAGGGTTTCGGAAAAGTCCAGCACCAGCTCGTTGTCCGCAGCCAGGGATGAGGTCAAACCGGGCGCCTTCAGATCCGACTGGCTAACACTGCCAGAGGACAGAGCATCGGTGGTCGCCACGTTACCGGCCAGATCCCGGATAAAGCCGGCAGCAATATCCACTTCGTCATCACTGTAATCACCACCAGAATTGGCCTCAATGCTGTCAGCCTTGGCCGCGGCCAGCTCAATAATGAGTCTGGTGTTATCCACTACTTTGGCAGACAGTACATCGTCATCACTAAAGCTCTCAGTCAGTGAACCATTAACCTGGTAACTCAGCTTGCTCCAGTCCAGCACCAGCCTTAATTCCGCACTTTCGGCAGGCGTGTTGGCACTGAGAATATCATTGAAGTCAGCACCATTGAGCACCAGGACCCCCGTATCAGGATCAAACTGTGCGCCGGTCACTGTGGTCGTTGGCAGCCCTGTATCCACCACCAGGTTCGTATTACTTGATAACGAACCAATGTTGTTACCTGCCGGCGCAGCGGAACCAGCCACATCCGCATTGCGACTGAAAGCATTGGTAAACGTTGACGTATTACTATTCCCGAAGGCATTTGATGCAGCAATATCAAGACTGTTTATACTCTCTCCAGCACCGACTACATACTGGTATTTGACAAGCGAGGTCTTGGTGTTATCCGCTGTGATGAGTGTTGCTGTTGCCCCGTTGTTCAGTAGCAGACTGGTTGCGCCGCCACTGGTGTCCACCAGGACTTTTTGGTCAAACTCAACGTAAATATCAATGGTATCTCCGGCTTTATAAAATCCATCGCTCCCGGCATGAATATTAATGATCTCAGGGTCAGGTATCTGATTGCCGGACTCATGGACTTTAAATGTAAACCCGGCCTCGCCATCTGCCGGTGCCAGACTGGATGGACTGTTTCCAGCTCCGTCAGATATCCAGCCCGGTTCGATATTGACCGTTATGTCATCATCAAAAGTACTGAAACCACTCCAGGCTCTTAACCGATCCATGGCGTCGGTGGTGAAATTAATATCATGCACTGCCGCAGAATGGGACAGGTTTGATATCGGACCATTGGAAACCACATCGTCGGCGGTGAATCTGAATTCAACATCAATTCCGTTTTTATCCTGCCCTGTTATGTAGAAGTGATCCCAGTTAAAGGTGGTATCACCGGGAAGCTTGTTAATTTTATTTCGATTGCCACCATTCAAATCATCATCATAATCCGGTCCGGTTAATCTCAAACGATTATCCATCACCGATAATACCAGCATGCTATCCAATTGAGGTGTCGGGGCGATACTGTCAACTTCTACGTCAGACTGTGATGCAATAGAACCTGGATCACTACCTGTTGGTACGCTGGTAACATCTAATGTATTACCGGCAAAGTCCGTGATTGTGCCATCAGAAAAGTCAAATGGCGTTCCGGCAACAACGTCAAGCTCCCCTATTTCGACACCTGCCGGAATCTCAAGTAAAAAGTTGAGTGAGTCAGTGCCTGATCCGGAAAGGTATTCGGCCTGATAGTCATTATCTGGTCGGCCATGAAGCTGAACTGCATCAATCTCTTCCCAGGTACTAGTGGTGGTCGTGTCAACAATAATCTTCAAGCCCTTAACCAAATAACTGGTTTCAGGCCAACTGGCATCGAAGTGAACCACAGAGCCAGTTGACGAGCCATCCACCCCACTCCAGACAGTTTCAGTGGTGTTATCCATTTTGATGGCTTCAATTCTGTGCACAAAACCATTACCCAGACTCTGTACAATCGTAGCTCCTGTGGCATAGACAGGCTCTCCGAACTCCAGGCTCAGATGCTGATTGCCACTATTGGCCGATGCCGCTGCCCAGGCCAGGGGGGAATCACCGTAGCTACTCACATCCGGCTTACCCAGAGCCTGTTCGGCAGACCAGATACCGGAGGTGTATTGGGAACTGTAATTGATGACTGAACTGGCCCACTGGCTGCTGTTTAAATTCAAATTGAGTTTTGGCTCACCAGAGATCAATACATCTTCAGACAGGGTCACAGTAATGGGGATCGCATCACCCTGAGCATAAACACCATCTGGCACAGTGACACTCAGCGCACTGACCTCTGGTTGTGTAACGTCAATCAACCCGGTACCGGTCTGTGCCAGGGCATCATTGCTGTCCAGTGCCGGCAGGGTAGTAATCATCCCGTTCCCGGCATTGTCAATAATCGTCGTACCGGCAGGAATGGACAGTGCATTGGTACCGCTGTAATTCAGGCCGTCACTGGTTTCACTGTTGCTGTTACTAACGGTGTAGACAAACCTCAG
>JAQFVO010000707.1 GCA_027942505.1 Endozoicomonas sp.
GTTCTACAAGGCGAGTGCTCCATTTGCAGGGACCCCCGGGATGCCTTTGAGGATACCTTTGGTCGAGGGCGTAATCAGCAGCTCAGGCAACTGCTGATTCTTTTCCAGCCCTTGCGGCAGAGATATTCCACAAAACTCACGCTCACCCTGGCTGTAGGCGCGCCATAAAGAGCCAGTAATAAACTGACGGGCGATGGCTTCAATCATGACCGGGCGCGCTTTTTGCACAATCCAGACCAGTGGGTGAGGAATATCCAGGATGTGGCTGTCGGCCAGTCCCTGCTCTTTAAAGCAGTGAAACCAATGATTGGAAATGGCGTTCAGTGCCGCCCCTTTGCCGGGAATGCCGTTCAGTCCATCGGCACTGTGCCATATACAGTCAAAGGCACTGATCCGGTCAGAAATCACCATAATGGCCAGTGGTGCATCCGAAGCCACATCATAGCCCTGCTCCTGAATCAGACGTCGACTGTCGGCTTCGGTCAGCCAGTAGACTGAACGGACTTTGCCGGAGTGAACAGGAGCGCTGGTACGAATGGGAAGATCATTATTAACGGCCAGGACCTTATCGGCAAGACTCATTGCAACTAACCTGTGTTGAATGATTGGGTTGAGCGGTGGGTTCATGACCTGCCTGAGATGATCCACCCCCCCCGGCAGCCATGAGCAATCCGGGCTCAAATCATAGCAAAGAACCCTGTCGAACTGTACAGGAAAGTGCGGGTCATCTGAGCAGACATAAGAAGAAACCCGTCCGGTGAAGTGCCGCAGAGTTAATAACTATTTGCTATTTAAGATTTGCGGCAACATTTTCCTGAGAGGAGTTTGAGAGCGGGTTTTCACGCGTGCAGGGAAAATCTTATTCACAAATGTCAAGTAATTGACGTATATTTTCTGCCTGCCGCATAAGTTACTGATTTTCTGTATTCTTCTGTTAACCTATTGAAAAATAAGGGAAAATACTTGGTTAAAAAATAACCAGTTTGATAAGGTGGCAGGATTCATCGGTCTTTGTGACCCATTCCTGAGCTTCATCCACATACTTATCCACAGATTTTGTGGGTAAATATATGTTGACTGACCAAGAGTTAGAGAGTGGTGTTATTAATTCCTCAATCGTATTAAAGCGGATTGTTTCGCTGCCGGTCACTGGCGTTGCTGTATCCGGGCGAAGTGGGCAATTACACTGTGTCAGGGAGCGTCAGGGGGGTAAAAGGAAGCTAATTAAAATTTCTGTCAAGGCCTTACTGAGCAGTAAAAGTATCATTATCATTCTTTGGTTAAACCGTTCCGTAAACGTTGCAAAGTGAGCAGTGCAATGAATAAGCAAGATGCCGTGGTAGATGTGACAGAAGCCAATATTCAGGAGGTGCTGCAGCAGTCGGTAGATCGGCCCGTGCTGCTGTTCATTGGTATGGGCAATGACCCGGCTTGCCAGGCGCAGCTGGAGATTCTCGACCGCCTGGCGTGCGCTTACCAGGGAAAACTCACCGTGGCCAGCGTGGCCGCTGAAGCGGAGCACATGCTGGCCCAGCAGCTGGTCAGCCAGTTGCAAGTCAGGGCGTTGCCGGGCCAGGTGATTTTGCACCAGGGGCGGCCGGTTAAGGTGTTCAGTGGCCCACAGTCAGAAGATGCACTGCGTGAGGTACTTGATCCTTTGACCATGAGCCAGGCAGAGTTGATCGGTCAGCAAGTGTCAGCTCTCATGGCTGAAGGTCACGCGGAAGACGCCTTGACGCTGCTGCAGGAGATCCTTCGGGACGAGCCGGATAACCACGGTTTGCAGGTACTGCAAGTTAACCTGTTACTTGAGTTGGGGCGTATCGATCAAGCCCGTCAGTTGATGGCGGCTCTGCCTGAAGACGCACCAGGTATCGCCCAGCCCAGGGCCAAGTTATCGTTTTATGAGATGGTGGCCGATGCCCCTGCCCGAAACGTATTGGAAACCCGCCTGGCAGAAAACGACAGTGATCATGAAGCCCGTTACCAGCTTGCTATTCGCATGGTGATTGCCGATGAAAACGAACAGGCGCTGGAGCAGCTGGACGATTGTACGGCGTGATCGCACCTTCCGTGACGATGGCGCCAGGCTGTTGATGCTGCAAGTGTTTGACCAGTTAGGGCAGGGCAATCCCATTGCCAAACGCTACCGTGGCAAGTTATTTGGCTTGATGCACTGAGGTAGTGTCTGGTAACAATCTCGCATTTTGCCACTAACCCGGGGAGGCTGAATGATAGAAAAAGTCGACCATTCGCCACCCTCGTGACATCCGTCATCTGCGCGAAGAGACCCGCTTCCGGCAGACTTCTGGATTTGTGGAATTGACGATAGCCAATTCTCAGCCGTCGATTACCTTAAGCCTGTGCCATCTCCGGCAGTGATTTTTTGCCGGTGTCTGATGCAGCTTCTTCACTCATACCACCGAGAGACTCCATGAGCTCCTCAATCATCTGCTGCAATGTCAGCGTCATCAGGGCAAAGTCGGCATCAAATTGCTCGGCGGCAGTTTCCGCGTTGACCTGATCAAGCTGCTCCTGGATAGAGTCGGTAAACTTCAGCTTGCGAATTACCAAGTCATCGCCCAGCACAAAGCTTAAGGAGTCATGCCAGATCAGGGCCATTTTGCTCACCTGCTTGCCCGCCTGAAGATGTACTTCAACCTCCTCGCCAACCAGCTCCTGCCTGCTGACCTTAACCTGCCCACCTTCGTCGCCGGGTTCACGCAGTTCGCACTCGTCGCCCAGCACCAGACGGTCAGGCATCGGCGTATCCTGAGCCAGCCAGCGCGTCATGGAGTGGGATGGCATATTTTTCAGTGGCGGATTAACAATAGGCAGACTGCCCAGACACTCCCGCAGGCATGAGGTTAACTCTTCAGCTTTTTTAAACGACGACGCATCAACAATCAGCCAGCCCTTGGCTGGATCAATGTAGGCAAAAGTGGTCTGGCAGCGGGAAAAAGCCTTGGGCAGCAGCTCCATAATAACATCGTCTTTTAATGTTTTTTTCTCTTTGCTGAATACCTGCCGGTCTTGTTCCAGCTCAATCAGTTCGATCTTTTCTTCAAGAACGTCCTTGATCACGCTGGCCGGAAGGATTTTTTCTTCCTTGCGCGCGGCCACCATAATAAAGCCATTGCCGGCATGGGTCAGCATATCGCTGTGCTTGCCCAGTGGCGCAACCCAGCCATAAGAACTCATGTCCTGACTGTTGCAACTGCGAAAGCGCTTTTGTTGCAGGCGCTCTTCAAGCTCCTCAGCGGTAGTTTGAAAAGGCTGAGTAAAGCGGTAAAAGATAAGATTTTTAAACCACATGGTCGTTGTGACATCCTGCTTTGGAAAAAACACATGGTAGCAAACTCGCCGAAGAAATAGTCCCGGTCATTAACTGATCTGCTGCCGAAAAAAAACGTTATGGCTATTGCGTAGCAAAAGCTTAGCTGCTTATAATGCGCCGCGTTGTGAAAGAGCAGCCTCAGCAAGGGGTCGCAGGGTGATTAGCTCAGCTGGGAGAGCATCTGCCTTACAAGCAGAGGGTCGGCGGTTCGATCCCGTCATCACCCAC
>JAQFVO010000470.1 GCA_027942505.1 Endozoicomonas sp.
CCGGGTTCTGGGCCAGTTTCCTGGTCAGTTGATTCGTGAGCAGCTGAACCAGTGCCGGGGGTGTCTCACTCAGCTGAGCATTGACGGCGCTGTTCAGGAAGAACGAGGCAATTTCCTCGGCGCTGTCGGTCTGTTCCATCGCCTGAGTCAGAAGTGCATGACTGATGCTTTCGGACCAGGTGGTGAAATCAAGCGTGATCAGGTGAGAAAGCGTAATCGAGATGTGATTGCCCGTGTCAAACGTGCAGGGCTGCCTGGCGTGTAGAGACGGGTCATGGGTAAATACCCAGAAAAACAGATCGCCGATGGTGGCGATGCAGGTACCTTCGGCAGCACCGGGAATCGTAGCAAACACCTTCGCCTCTGGCCCGCAGAAATGGTTGCTCAGCCAGGCCATTAACTTCTCCCGGTGGCGGTTCAGGCGGTAGTTGCCGTCGTCATTTTCGTCGATCAGACTCCAGAGGTTCAGTGATTCTTGTCCAGCTGTTTTCAGCAGATGGTTGATCGATTGAAACAGTTTGCTGTCCAATGCCTCGGTTTTGTCTGAAGTCATCTGCGAGGGAGCGATGGCGTCGGTTTCCCAGGCGGCAATACCGCACTCGTTCAGCGCACTGCTTAACTGGTCGGCCCACTGGTCAGCCATTTTTCGCAGGATGGTACAGGCGTTGACGGACAGTTTAACCGTCGCCTGAAAGCGCTCAATAAGGTCATCACCCAGAACGGTTGGTGCCGCCGAATCAACAATGGGTAGAAGGGCCAGAGTCTGACAATGAAAATTGTGCAAACCATTATACCAGTGCACTTCCATTCCAGGCGGAATATTGCTCATAAACTGGCGTTGCTCCTGGAACAGAAATGAAGTGATAAATTGATGAAACAGCTCGCATCTGATCTGGAACAGCTTGCCATCCAGCCCCCCCTGCACAGCTTCCAGGTTAATGAAGCTGTTGGCAAAACGGCTGTGCACTCCGGCCGGACATTTCTCAATGTCGCTCAGGCAGTCATGGAGTCGGGAAGCGATAAACTCTTTCTGGTCAGCGTTGGTGTGT
>JAQFVO010000848.1 GCA_027942505.1 Endozoicomonas sp.
AGTTCCCGAACACTTTTGAACTTCCCGTTCTCCAGTATTTTGATCCAGCGGTGGCCCTGAATTAATGCTCTTTGCAGTGACTCCATCTCCTCATGTCCTATAGATCCATCAGGTGTCTGGACAGTACTCTTACCACCCCGTCGTATAATCTTGATGGGGATGGTCACCTTGATCAGATTTTCTTCTTCAAGAAATTCAACAGTTTCTTCTCCAACTTTTTTGACAATGGCCATAGGGCTCTCCTTGCGTTTATGGTTGTAATTCAATGGCAATGGCGTTCATGCCATCGGGTTTGAAGTAAACGGTGACTTGCTCTGCAGCCAGCTCGATGCGCTTGATTAACAATTCTGGCAGTCGTCGTTTTTCCGGAGCGAACAGCTCATCCCAGACATAAGCCAAATCACCCAGCGCGGCTCGAATGGTGTTTTCATTGAGATTGCCATCTTGTTCACTGGCCTGTTGCCACACCTTAAACAGCAACTCCGGGCTGGTGAGTCGTTTCCGTATCTCCTCCAACACCATAAGTTCCAACGTGCGGGCCGACAGGGGCGGCAGCGGGCTGTTTTTGTCTCCCTGCTTTTGACTGGTAGCAGTCACGTAATAACGGAACAGCTGGCCGTTTTTTCGGGTGCTGCTGGCGGCCATGGCCAGGCCGTCTGGTCCAATCAGCAGCCCCTTGAGAAAGAAGGGATTGTTGCGGTTTCTGGATGCTCTGGCACGCAGTTGGGCGTGAACATCAAAAGTGCCATGGGCTTTGGCCCATAAGTCCATCGGGATAATCGGCTCGTGTTCCCCAGGATACCATTCGCCTTTATTGCCAATCTCACCGATGTAGATCCGGTTACGCAGAATGCGGTGGACGGTATTCTTGGCAAACCGGCTGTCGCCTCGTACCGTTCCGTCGTGTAACGGGATGGCTTTAGTCCGGTGTCCCTTCTTGTTTATGACCTCACAGGTCTGGATGATGGAGCGGGTTTTTACAAAGGGTTGTGAATCCCAATACCATTCTTCAGGACGCTACAGCGCTGCAGCCGGGTGATCTGGAAAAAATTCGAGCAGTTTCAGAAAGAGTTCAGAAGTTATACGACGATGATCCAAGACAGGATATTCTACTTTCCCAGGTGAAGGACAAAACCACGCTCAAGAAGTCGTCGGGCATACTGGGGATCCTGACCGGGTGCCGTTGAAACAGTATTGTCTGGACCCGCTCTACCAGCGTCCGGCGTTTGAAGTGGATATTCAGGATGGTATTCACTCCGTAGCGGTCACACGGCTGACCTTCCGAAGTACTCTGAACGATGGCTCATTTTCATTAAGTTCTCCCAGCCGCAAAGGTCAAGGAGTGGATGTGTATGAGATGCTTCAGGACCACGATTTGATGCGCTTTCTTGCCACGGAAGATCTGGAAATCTGTGCAGCCCGTTTCTCGGTGAAATACCGTCCAGTAGGTTTGGCAAGTACTGCAGCGGCCAGAACACTGACGTTTGATATCTCATTGCCCAATCGCTGTAACCTCAAAGACCGCAAGCATATTGAACAGGCGTTGAATAACCGGCTTTTGGCTCGTTGGGGTTTATTACAGGAGGTGAAAGCAGATGCCAATTAAGCCTGACCTGCTTCATTTTCTGGTGGCGATGTTTGAAGCCGGTCCACGAACCCGAATGATCACAGAGCTGAAAGCTTCCCTGCCGAACCAGGATATAGAAGCGCTGGTTCAAATGGCTTTCCAGTCTGAAGGGTATTGCATGTGGTATCCCGTTGAGGGCAGTGAGTATGCAGAGGTTCATGAAGTTGAGCCCGGAAAGTTCTGTTACTTTGATGCAGGCTGGTATCCGGTGAATCCTGATGAACTGAAGCAATATCGCTATAGCATGGATTGGCTGCCGAAAACGCTGAAGAGTGGGCTTCAAATTTCAGGAAAAACGGCAGAGATCGTGCGCGGGAAGTGTTGGCGACTGGGAGATTTCAGGTTTATGGATCAGGTGGTGCCTATTAGGTCTGGATAATGAGGCTGTCTGGTCATTATGGATTATCTATGGCCTGTCTTTTCTTCGGGCGGGCTTCTTTTTCAGGGATGCTCAGCCATGGAGAACAAATGGCTTAATTTTAATACGGCAGTCGAACAGCAAGTCCCGGAACCCTTACCCGCTGAGGATATTAAGCGTCGGATTCAGGAGCGGCTCGTGGACTATCTCATGGCATTGTTTCCTAACGGTAAGCGACGGGGTAGCAAGTTTGTCATGGGTAATGTCCAGGGCGATAAAGGCAAAAGTCTGGAAGTTGTGCTGGACGGAAAGGAACCCGGTCTCTGGCATGATTTTGAAAATGGTGCAGGCGGAGACATCGTCACTCTGACTGCTGCCGATCAGGGGCTTGATGCCCAGCGGGATTTTCCCGAGGTTGTCCGGTTTATGGCTGATTGGCTGGGGATGCCTGTGGTTAGTCCACCAGCTGTAACAAGCTATCAGGATGATTATGAGGATCTTGGACCGCACACAGGTAAGTGGGATTACCACGATGGGGAGGGCAACCTGATCGCCTGTGTTTACCGATATGATTCGCCAGATGGCAAAGAGTTCAGACCATGGGATGTGAAAGCCCGCAAAACCAGAGCACCTAACCCAAGACCACTTTACAATCAGCCCGCCGTTAAAACTGCCAGAGAAGTCTGGCTGGTGGAAGGAGAAAAGGCAGCCGAAGCCCTGATCAGTCAGGGATTCTGTGCGACCACGGCCATGAACGGCGCCAAGGCTCCTGTTGAGAAAACTGACTGGTCACCACTGAAGGACAAGCGGGTTTTGATCTGGCCCGATCATGATGAAACCGGACTGGCTTATGCTCATCACGCTGCGAAAGCTGTTGATGAGGCAGGCGCGTTATCTGTGGTTATTCTCAAACCGCCTTCTGTGAAACCTGAAAAATGGGATGCAGCAGATGCGGTAGAAGAAGATTTCAATATTAAAGAATGGCAGGCCACTACGGATCGAAAAACAATTAAGAAAGCCGGACTGCAACTGAGTGACTGGAACGCACTGCGTTATCAGGGGAAGGCACCGGAGCAGCATTTTCTGGCGGAAGGTTCTTTTCCCATGGGGGTGGTGTCTATTCTGGCAGCTATGGGGGATACGGGAAAAGGTATGCTGACTCTCAAGCTGGCACTGGAAGTGGCTTGTGGTCATGAGCTCCTTATTGAGGTTCTGGGTGGTCGGATTCAGCAGCATGGCACTGTGGTTGTATTCACCGCAGAGGATGACCAGGCGGAAGTGCATCGTCGTCTTGAGAAACTGTCACCCGCCAGAATGAGCGGCTGGATAATCAGGAGAGAGCGTAGGCATCTGCCTGATCGGTGGTCTGGATAACGACAATCAGCCGGAAGACAACTTCACGCCGCTGCAGAAGCGAATGTTGAAACTGCTGGTTGCAGGGCATCAGGCGCTTTATCCCGAGGTTGAAGTGCGAGGCCACAATCACTTCAATGAGCACAAGGCTTGCCCTGCCTTTCCGGTGGAACTTTGGCTCTACCAGGAAAGGCTCCAGGGGGTAGGACTATGAGTTGGGTGGCTGCCATTCCACTGGTAGGTAAACTGATTGATAAGTTGTTCCCGGATGCCCAGAGCGCTAATCAGGCCAAAGGTAAGCTGGCTGAAATGATGTTAAACGGTGAGCTTGAAGCGTTGGCACACCAGGCTGGGGTAATCAGCGCAGAAGCCAAGGGTGAGAGCTGGCTGCAACGGTGCTGGCGTCCGTTGGTGATGCTGGTGTTTACGGCTCTCGTCGTGTGTCGCTGGATGGGCTGGTCACCACCGGACCTGAGTGCCGAGGTTGATTTGAAACTGTTTAGCATTATCCAGTTGGGCATCGGTGGTTATATTGCCAGTCGTGGCGTGGAGAAGGTGGCCAGGACATGGAAGCAGGGACGGGGATAACTTGACACCCGGCCAATGCCGGCATCCCGCGAGAGCGGGGGACCCTGCGAAATGCTCTCCAGTGCGGGTATACGAAGCCGCGCAAAAGCGCCAGCGACAGAGTAAAAATCGGGGTTGACATCGGTAGACAAAAATAAACGGAAGCCACCGTTCATCAGAGTTCCGGTTGTCAACCGGTGTGATGATTTATTCACTGGTGGTGAAATAACAGACAGTTGAAATTAAACCCACTTTTTCCCTCTTTTTGTGGATAATTTCACTGGTTATGCACCGAGTTATCCACGGAATTAGTGGATGAATAAAGTTATCGGTCAAATGGTCGGCGGACTCCCCACTCACCCGCAGTGTGAACAAGCAGAGTCTCGACCTTGAGGCTGTGGGCAAGTGCTTTCAGATGATTCCAGGAGCGGGAGAACCTGGGTTGATGATTGGTCCAGAATTCTCCCCAATCACGATGCATGGCCATGGTTCTTGCCCGGTGGATGGAGTGGAGGAAGGGAGTTTAAACGGTTAAATGGCTTCGACGTTGATGAGTTTATAGAGCTTTTTACACATTGCATCCAGCTCTGACTGCCAGGTGGGTTCCTGTGAATGGATGAGTGGGCCTCCTTCGCTATCAATGTATTTTAGAAGAATGGCTTTCCCATCAAGGTCATCGAATGGACCGTCTGTTTCATAGCCATACACTTCTCCGACAATATAACCACCCAGTGAGAGGCAAGCTGACTTATGTCTTCTAAAAGTGGTCTTACTGACATTCTGGGCTTCAAGGTTGGATAGGTATCTCGAAAATACATCAATCAGTTTGTTGGATAGCTCTTGATCCTGATCAGAAATACTCCACTTGCTGGCCCAATCATTGCAGTATTTCAGCGCCACTTCGTTCATCACGTCACCGTCTAAAATCATTCAGAATAAGGAATCTCGCTATTGATATCATGGATGCGCCAGAGGTGGGAACAGCATTTTAGTGGACGGGTAAGTAATCTGACTTATACCTCCGCAGGTCGGGGTCGCAGAAGCCAAGGTTGGTCAGCACCGTCATCGGGTCCTAACAACACGCTGACCGGTAATCTGGGAACCTTGATTAACCGTTCCAGGGCTGCGATTCGTAACGATCCCTGGGCGGCTTCTGGTCTGGAAAAGCTGGTGGCCAATATTGTGGGGACCGGTATTAAGCCCAAATCGGAAGCCACGAATGACGCCTTTCGTAAAAACTTACAAGCCCTGTTTCTGGATTGGTCCGATGAATCCGATGCGGATGGTCAGCTGGACTTTTATGGTCAACAATCACTGGCAGTGCGCTCCATGCTGGAAGCCGGTGAATGTTTTGCCCGATTAAGACCAGGAAAACCATCCGATGGACTCAGTGTTCCTTTACAAGTGCAGCTACTGGGGCTGTTTACTGAAAGTGGTATCAATACCACCACAGCGGAGGTGGAATCCAAAAACGGAGAGCTGGTCTTGCTGCCGACATCCGAACGGGGAGCACCGGCACCGCAAGCTAAAGGAGGCAAACGGCAGGTCCGCAGCTTTGTCATCCCACATATTCCCTACGACTCCACTATTGTTGCCGATGAAGTGCGCAATGTTCGCGCTTTTGGTTCCGAGAGCGCCCTGGAGGGGTCAGGACAGTGGTTAATCAACGGCTGTCAACAATGAACGCCAACCATGAGGTGACCCTGGAGCATTTACGACTGGGAGCTATTAAAGGTCAGATTCTGGACTCCGATGGCAGCTCGGTAATCTACGACTTGTTCCAGGAGTTTGGTGTCAGTCAACAGACGCATACTTTCAAATTCAGCGATGCAGCTACCGATGTGCGTATTCAGTGCGTAAAGCTGAGAAGAAAAGTGGATCAGGCCCTGGGTGCCCAACCTTATTCAGGGCTCCGGGCATTCTGTGGTGCTGACTTCTACGACGCGCTGGTTGGTCACGATTACGTAAAAGATGCCTACCACCGCTACCAGGACAGTGCCTTGCTGCGCAATGACCCCAAGTCCGGCTTCCGCTTCGGTGATATCGATTGGGAAGAGTATCGCGGCCAAGTAGGCGATATTCCCTTTATCAAGGCTGATGAGGCCTATGTTATCCCGGAAGGCACCGGCATCTTCCGCACCTGGTTCGCCCCGGCTGATTTCATTGAAACGGTAAACACCATCGGCTTACCTCGGTACGCCAAGCAGAAGATTCTGGACTTCGACAAAGGTGTTCAGCTGCATACTCAGTCCAACCCGCTGCCGATCTGTCTGAAGCCTCGCGCGGTGATCAAATGCACGATGAACTGAGCGAATTGAATCGGCAGGTGCTGGCCACTTTTGGCCAGTCGGTGGTGGTCTTCCGGGGAGCATTTTTCCTGGCGGAAACCCGGGGCATCATCTCGCGCGAGCTAGTGCCTTCGGGTCAGTTTGAGGCCGTTTTGCAAACCGTCACGGTCGTTACGTTGCCCGCCAACCTGAAGTTGCAGCGTGGCGATGAAATCCAGTAAGCAGACCAGCAATGGCTCGTGGATCGGAAGCTGAAAGATGATGGTCAACTGATTCGCTGGGGACTTCATGAAACTTGATCTGGAGCTGAACAGTGTCGTCGATGAGTTGATTGAGCACTTTGCTTATTCGCCAGAGAAAGTCAGTAAAGCTATCGCCCGGTCAAACAGTCTGCCGCCTCCCTTGAATCTCTACGTGGGGAAGCCCAATCCCTGAAGAGTCAACTCACCGAACTGGAAAAGCAGCAGCGATTGTTGTCGTCTTTTCAAAAACAGACCTCCACTGTTCGTGAGGCCGGCCGGACTTTTCGTGACGCACAAGGGCAGGTGGAGCGGTTGGCCCGCGAGTACCAGCAGGCGGAAAAGCCCACCAAAACTCTGCAACGCCGGTTGGAGTCTGCCCGTAAAGCGGTGGTATTCGCCAACCAGTCGTACCAGCAGCAGCGAGAGAAGCTCGCTGACTTACGCACCGGCCTGAGCCAGACGGGACTCTCCAACCGCCAGATTGCCAGGCAACAGCAGCGGTTGGCACAGGAAATTCGAGAAACGTCAGCGGCTTTCCAGCAAGCCACTAACCGTGCCAAAGAAGCCTCAAAGAGTTTCAGACGTGCCGGGTTGAAGAACCTTTCAAAAGATGCTGAGAAAGCTTCAGGCAGTCTTGGTCGTTTATCCAGACGTTTTGTCAGTTTGGTGGCAGCCAGTGTTGGCTTGTATTCCATCAAGCGTGGTATTGAATCTATCCTGACCACGGGCGACAAGTTTGAGCGTCTGAGTGTCCAGCTTGAGGCCATTATGGGTTCCATGGCCAAAGGTGAACGGGCTTTGTCGTGGATCAAGGACTTTACCCGTAACACGCCGTTTCAGCTGGAAGAAGTGTCCGAAGCCTTTGTCCGGTTGAAAGCCTTTGGTCTTGACCCGATGGATGGCACTATGCAGGCCATTGTCGATCAGGCATCAAAGCTCGGCGGTGGCATGGAGCGGCTCAACGGTATCACCCTGGCGGTTGGTCAGGCGTGGGCCAAGCAAAAACTCCAGGGCGAGGAAATCCTGCAACTGGTGGA
>JAQFVO010001108.1 GCA_027942505.1 Endozoicomonas sp.
CGTTTCCTATCTTCTTGTGGCTCAACCTCGTGATTTTCTTGGTCAAAGCGTCGTTCCAAGGGAACCACACCCATCTACGATTCCCGATCCACTGCCCGATAGCCGATGTCAGTGCGATAGTAAGCATTGGGCCACTTTATTGCTTTAACCCCTTCGTAGGCCTGTTGCTGAGCTTCTCTTATGGTGTTGCCCAAGGCGGTGACACACAGCACACGCCCGCCATTGGTCACGGTTTTACCATCCTCCACCCGGGTGCCGGCCTGAAAGACTTTGGCATTGCTAACCTGCTCAATCCCGATGATTTCATCACCCTTGTGATAGGTCTCGGGGTAGCCGCCTGCTGCCATGACGACACCGAGCGCCGGGCGACTGTCCCACTGGGCTTCGACTCTATCCAACTCGCCCCGGGTTGCCGCCAGACACAGTTCAACCAGGCTTGATTGCAGACGCATCAGTACGGGCTGGGTCTCCGGGTCGCCAAAGCGGCAGTTGAACTCCAACACTTTGGGCGTGCCCTCGGCGTCAATCATCAACCCGGCGTAGAGGAAGCCTGTGTAGGGGGTTCCTTCCCCGCTCATGCCTTGCACGGTGGGAATAATCACTTCCTGCATAACGCGCTGGTGAATGTCTGGAGTTACCACCGGGGCTGGTGAATAGGCTCCCATACCGCCGGTATTCGGGCCTTTATCGCCGTTGTCACGTGCTTTATGATCCTGACTGGTGGCCAGAGGCAGAATGTGCTCACCATCAACCATCACGATAAAGCTGGCTTCCTCACCCACAAGGAACTCTTCAATCACCACCCGGTGACCGGCCTCACCAAACGCATTGCCGGCGAGCATATGGTCGATAGCAGCAAAGGCCTCGGCTTCGCTCTGAGCCAGTATCACGCCTTTGCCGGCAGCAAGACCGTCTGCCTTGATTACAATCGGTGCTCCTTGCTGGCGCACGTAGGCTTTGGCTGCGGCAACGTCAGTGAAGTTCTGGTAGGCGGCGGTGGGGATGTTGTGCCGGGCCAGAAAGTCCTTACTGAAAGCCTTGGAGCCTTCAAGCTGGGCTGCGGCCCGGGTCGGGCCAAATATGGTCAGTCCGGCGGCGGCAAACTGGTTAACCACACCGGCAACCAGTGGAGCTTCGGGGCCAACGATGGTCAGATCGATTTTTTCCTGTTGGGCGAAGGCGACCAGCTCGGGAATTGACAGCACGTCAATATTGACGTTGCTGACGTTGTGCTCGCTGGCCGTTCCGGCATTCCCCGGGGCTACATATACATGGGTGACGTTACTGTCCCGGGCAACCTTCCAGGCCAGGGCGTGCTCTCGCCCGCCATTGCCAATGATCAGCACTTTCATAGAGGGAGCCTTTATTAATTAGTGGCGAAAATGACGGATACCGGTGAACACCATGGCAATACCGGCTTGGTTGGCAGCATCGATTACTTCCTGATCACGCATGGAGCCGCCGGGCTGAATCACCGCAGTGATGCCGGCGCTGGCTGCGGCATCAATGCCATCGCGAAACGGGAAGAAGGCGTCTGAGGCCATTACTGAACCGCGCACTTCAAGCCCTTCATCAGTCGCTTTGACCCCGGCAATGCGCGCACTGTAGACCCGGCTCATCTGGCCAGCACCAATGCCGATAGTCTGCGCTTCCCGAGCGTAGACAATGGCGTTGGATTTGACGAACTTGGCCACTTTCCAGGCAAAGAGCAGATCGGTCATCTCCTGTTCTGTCGGTGACCGGTCGGTGACCACTTGCAGTTCACTGGTGTCTACAGAGCGGGTGTCGGCATCCTGCACCAAAAGGCCGCCATTGACTCTTTTGAAGTCGATAAACGGCTCCAGTGTGGCGGGCAACTGGCCGGCGCTGAGCACACGAATGTTTTGCTTGCTTTGCAGCACGGCTGCCGCTTCTGCATCGATCTCAGGTGCAATAATGACTTCCACAAACTGGCGTTCAATGATCGTCTGTGCGGTGCTCACATCGAGCTTGCGGTTGAAAGCAATAATACCGCCAAAAGCCGAGGTTGGGTCGGTTTGGTAGGCGCGGCTGTAAGCTTCAAGCAGATCGGCGCCGGTGGCAACGCCGCAAGGGTTGGCGTGTTTGACGATGACGCAGGTGGGCAGTGCAAAACTTTTTACGCATTCGAGTGCGGCATCGGTATCGGCAATATTGTTGTAAGACAGTGCTTTGCCTTGCAGCTGTCGGGCACTGGCTACGGTACCTGAAGGTGGGTTTTTCTCGGTGTAGAATGCTGCCTTCTGGTGTGGGTTTTCACCGTAGCGCAGGTCTTCTACTTTTATGAACTGGCTGTTAAAAGTGCGTGGGAAGGCTACAGATTCATCGTCTTCATCGGCTGAAATCTCTGTGCCGAGGTAGTTGGCAATAGTGCCGTCATAGTGGGCTGTGTGCTCAAACGCACTGACGGCCAGGTCAAAGCGGGTGGCCAGGTCAATAGCCCCGTCATTTTCCGCCATCACCTGAAGTATCCGCTGGTAATCGCCGCTGTTGACGATTACCGTGGTGTCCCGGTAGTTCTTGGCCGCGGCTCGCACCATGGTGGGGCCACCGATGTCGATATTTTCTATGGCACGGGCCAGGTTGCAGTCCGGGCGGGCGATGGTCTGCTCGAAGGGGTACAGGTTAACCACAACCAGGTCAATGGGCTTAATATCGTGCTCAGCCATGACCGCTTCATCCTGCCCACTGCGGGCCAGAATGCCACCGTGCACTTTGGGGTGCAGGGTTTTTACCCGCCCGTCCATCATCTCCGGAAAGCCGGTGTAATCAGATATCTCTATGGCCGGAATGTCATTCTCTACCAGCAGTGCATAGGTTCCCCCGGTAGATAGAATCTCAACCGAATGCTGGCTCAGGGCCCGGGCGAATTCGACAACTCCTGTTTTGTCGGAAACGCTGATCAGGGCCCGGCGAATCTGGCGTGTTATGGCTGCCATTGTTGCTCACTCACCGTTTGTTGAAATCATTGATTACAGTCAAATTCGGGCAGATTCTAGCCGGAAACGGCTGCTTTTGGCAGTGGGGATGGGAAAAAGGGGAAGCGGCAGATTTTTGGGGCTGGGGTTTGAACTACCAAAACGTTCAGGAATTCTGTTTGGGGACTTCAATTGATTCAGACCTTTCCACCATGCCCTGGTCCATTCACCCCTTGCCACAGCCTGGGGTGATCGGGCGGTTATTTCAGGACAGTCAGGCAAAGATGCCTGCTTAGAGTAAACCGTATTGCTTGAGCTTTTTGCGCAGTGTGCCGCGGTTGAGTCCGAGCAGCGTAGCGGCCCTGGTCTGGTTACCCTTGACGTGGGCCATGACAGTTTCCAGCAGTGGACCTTCGACCTCGGACAACACCATCTGATAAATATCGGTCACGTCTTGTCCATCAAGGTGGGCAAAGTAGTTGTTCATGGATTTTTCCACACTGTCACGTAGAGTCTGAGACTCTGTGGTGTGTGCAGCAGTGGCAAGGCTCCCACCATGGCTGTTAACCGGACTGCTGCCGTAGATTATTTCGTTAATGGTTGGTGTTGTTGTCATGCGGGTATCCTCTTCGTTACCTTGTGGTTTCTACTCTTGTAATGTGCTTGCTGTCATCTGAACCTGCCGACATTAGCTGAAAATGCGCCTGTATGCAGTCTTGCTGTTCCTGTGCCGTTTCCAGCTGATTAAAGCGTCGCCGGAACTCCTGTTCCTGCGGTTGGTCTTTCATGTACCAGCCAACGTGTTTTCTGGCAATGCGAACACCCTGGAACTCACCGTAAAATCGTTGCAGTGCCTGCAAATGGCCCAGCAGGATTGCCTCTGCCTCAGCATGCCCAATGGCTGGCAGTTGTTCCCCATGTTGTAAGAAGTGATTGATTTCCCTGAAAATCCAGGGCTTTCCCTGGGCGGCCCGGCCAATCATCAAGGCGCTGGCTCCGGTATGCTTTAATACTTTTTGCGCTTTTTCTGGCGAGGTGATGTCGCCGTTGGCCATCACGGGAATACGCACCGCCTCAACAATGCTGGCAATGGTGTCGTATTCTGCCTCACCCCGGTACATACAGGCCCGGGTGCGACCGTGCACTGCCAGGGCAGCAATGCCGCACTGTTCGGCCAGCCTGGCCACGGTCACGCCGTTGCGCTGGGTTGGGTCCCAGCCGGTGCGAATTTTCAACGTGACGGGGATCTCCACCGCTGCTGTTACGGCTTTGAGAATGGACTCTACCAGGCCAAGGTCGCGCAGCAGTGCTGAACCGGCCGCTTTGTTACAGACCTTCTTGGCCGGACACCCCATGTTGATATCGATAATCTGGGCACCGAGCTCCTGATTCAGTCTTGCTGCCTCGGCCATCTGCTCAGGATCGTGGCCAGCAATCTGTACCGAGCGGGGTTCAAACTCATGGTTATGAACCATGCGCAGCCGTGACTTACGGGTGTTCCAGAGCTTTGGATTGCTGGTTACCATCTCTGAGACCGCCATGCCTGCTCCCATGCTCAGGCACAGCTGTCGGAACGGGGTATCGGTAATACCTGCCATGGGGGCCAGCACCACCGGGCTGCTCATCGAGTACGGACCAATCTTCAGCTGCGCTGATACTGCTTGAACGGACAAGTCGTTGAGCCTCAATCAGGAAAGTGTTTTGACGTGGCGGCCATCATACTCTCTTGGTATTTCCCGATAAAGCACAATTGATCATTCTTTGTGCAGTTTTGCGGCGCAATGCTGAGGCAGATGATCTGCGTCAAAAGTTGGGGTGCGGCGCCTGTAGAAAGGGGAGTGGTATCGAATCAGGAAGCGGCGAGGGAGCACAGCTCCCACAATCTGATGCATCCATTTCTGAACGAGTGCTCTACGGTGTTTTTGCTGCTTTACTTGCACTGAACTGGAGCTGGTAGTTCACCGCTTGTTCACCAGGGTCAACAATTTCCAGCCCAAGGTGGACGGGCTGAGCTGTTGGCATGATCAACGAGCCGGCCAGCTCGCCGGCCAGATATTCAGGTGGTGTGAATGTGCGATTGGCGACCACGTTACCATTGAGATCGGTAAAGGTGAGCTGCAGATCGGGATAGGGCTGGGAATGGCTGGCTTCGTTAATGATAACGGTATCCACCTGTAAGACACCTCGATGGTCGGGGTGGCTGCGTATCACCAGCTGCAGACTGCGTATAGCCTTGATATCGACCAGTGGCGGGAGTGTGCAGGGGAGTAACTGGCACACGACGGCGTAAGAGCCTCTCAGGGCTGGATTCAGTGACAGCACCTGACGATTGAACCAGGCAAATTGCCCAATCAGTACCAGGCTCAGGGCGAGGGCGGCAATGATCCAGCGTGCTCTTTTGTGCCAGTGTTGCTGTGCATTGACTGTCTGTTCACTCTCTTGTTGATCCAGCTCCTCAATCAGCGTTTCAATGGTTTGCTGTTGGTAGCCGTCGTACTCCAAAGCTGTTGAGGTGATTTTTTCCCTGACCCCATGATCTGAGCCTTGATCCTGTTCAATGGTCTGTGGTTGCGGTTGGGCAGGTGCTTTCTGGTCGTGCTGCTCTTGTTCAGAGGCACTGACCGGTGGTGCGCTTGCTTCGCTTTGTATGGTGGGAGGAGGGGGAGGCTCTGGCGCTTGCTTGAGCTGATCCATAGGATTGAAGACTTGCAAACATGAGCCGCAACGCATCGAACCATCGGCAGCGTTCAGCTGGCCCTTGGTGACGCGAAATGAGGTCTGGCAATGGGGGCAAGTGACACTTGAAGGCGTCATGTTTCCTGGTTACCTGGTTTTAGAGTTGCGCCCTTTATTAGACCAGAGCGTCCGTGCTGAATCCAGTCTGACCGGCAACGTCGTCAATGTTGCCTGAGGTGGGGAGTGGCGGCCGTCAGGGGCGACGTTTTCCTGCAAGCATGGCCCAGCCGTCGACAGTGACTGGGTCATCCATGGTGAACCACTGTTTATAGGTTTGCGCAATGTCTTCTGCCTGTTCAGCAAGAATGCCAGACAATGCAATGCTCCCGCCGGTGCGAGTCAGACCAGCCAGTTTCGCGGCCAGCTGAGTCAGTGGGCCTGCCAGAATGTTGGCCAGCACGACATCAGCCTGTTCGTCTGGCTCATCACCTGGCAGGAATACCGACAGTTTGCCGGCCGGAATATGGTTGCGCCGGGCGTTCTCGATGGTCGCTTCCAGGGCCTGTGGGTCCAGGTCGACACCCACGGCTGAACGAGCCCCAAGCAGCAGCGCGGCGATGGCCAGAATGCCAGAGCCACATCCGTAATCGATGATCTCTTTGTCGTTGAGCTGGTCCTGCTGGTCCAGCCAGCGCAGACACAGTGCTGTGGTGGGATGGGTTCCGGTGCCAAAGGCAAGGCCGGGGTCGAGCATCAGGTTGATGGCATTCGGATCAGGGACCTCCTTCCAGCTCGGGCAAACCCAGAGGCGATGACCAAACTGCATTGGATGGAAGTGGGTCATCCACTCTCTTTCCCAGTCCTTGTCTTCCACCAGTTCGATTTTATGAGGGGGAAATGGCTCCAGTCCGGCGTTGGCCTCAAGGAAGGGGATCAGCTCATCTGTGCGGGTCTGGGCGTTGAACAGGCCCACGACAACGGTGTCTTGCCACAGTGGTGTGGTGCCCAGTTCCGGTTCGTACACTGGCTGGTCTTTGGCATCTTGTAAGGTCACGGCACAGGCGCCTGCTTCCAGAAGAAGATCTTCCAGAATGTCGGCGTGGTCAGAAGTTGTATCCAGTCTGACTTGAATCCAAGGCATTGTGTTTGTCCAGTGTGAAAAACGGTAAAAAGTCCGGCCTGCTTTTTCGGGGAACTCGTCGGGTGTGGCGGGCTATTGTAGCCGAATACGCAAAGCCCATAAATAATCACTGCCGCAGTGGCGCATGATGGCGCCATTGCGGTGAGGCTGAGGTTTTGGAGCGCTGGCGGGTTACCGGGCCAGCTTCTTTTCCAGGTAGTGAATGCTGACACCGCCGACCATAAAGTGCTCGTCGGTTACCAGCTCCTGATGCAGCGGGATATTTGTTTTGACCCCTTCTATGACGGTCTCATCAAGCGCATTTCGCATTCGCAGCAGAGCTGTTTCGCGGTCTGGTCCGTAGGTGATTATCTTGGCAATCAGAGAGTCGTAATAGGGCGGAACGGTGTAGCCGTTGTATAGATGGCTGTCCACACGCACGCCGTTACCGCCCGGAGCATGGAACTGCAATATCTTGCCGGGGGAGGGCATAAAGGTTTTGGCGTCCTCAGCGTTGATACGGCACTCAAAAGCATGTCCTTTGAGTTCAATATCCTCCTGAGTCACGCTCAGTGGCAGGCCAGTGGCAATTCTCAGCTGTTCCTTGACAATATCAAGGCCGCTGATCATCTCTGTTACCGGGTGCTCAACCTGAACCCGAGTGTTCATCTCGATGAAATAGAATTCACCATCTTCATAAAGAAATTCAAAGGTTCCGGCACCTTTGTAGTTCAGGTCGATGCAGGCGCGGGTACAGGCATCGGTCACTTCCTGCCGCTTGTGTTCAGGAATCCCCGGTGCCGGTGCCTCTTCGATCACCTTCTGGTGGCGGCGTTGCAAGGAGCAGTCCCGGTCGCCAAGGTGTATGGCGTTGCCCTGACCATCGGCAAGTACCTGTACCTCGACGTGGCGGGGGTTTTGCAGAAACTTTTCCAGGTACACCGAGTCGTTGTTAAAAGCAGCGTTGGACTCTGAGCGGGTCAGGGCGACACTGCTGATCAGGTCCTCTTCGTTGTAAACCACGCGCATGCCGCGACCGCCACCGCCACCGGCGGCTTTGATGATAACCGGGTAGCCAATCTGACGGGCGATGGCTAACGTGCGGCTGTGGTCGTTGGTTAGTGCCCCGTTGGAGCCTGGTACGGTTGGTACGCCAGCGCGCTGCATGGCTGCAATGGCACTGACTTTGTCCCCCATCAGGCGGATAACGTCCGCAGACGGCCCTATAAAGGTAAAGCCACTGCGTTCTACCTGTTCGGCAAAATCGGCGTTTTCGGACAGGAAACCGTAGCCGGGGTGGATAGCTGTGGCCTGAGTCACCTCGGCAGCGCTGATGATGGCGGGAATATTCAGGTAACTGTCGGCCGGGTTGTTCGGGCCGATGCACACCGACTCGTCGGCCAGGTGCAGGTGCATGAGATCGGCATCAGCCTTGGAGTGAACAGCCACGGTCTTGATGCCCAGCTCTTTGCAGGCACGCAAAATACGCAGGGCAATCTCACCCCGATTAGCAATTACGACTTTATTCAGCATTGCGCAACCCTCAGATAATGGTGAACAGGGGCTGGTCGTACTCAACAGGCTGGCCATTGTCCACTAGAATGGCCTTGATGGTGCCGGATGTATCGGCCTTGATCTGGTTCATCATCTTCATGGCTTCGACAATGCACAGCACATCACCTTCACGCACCTGCTGGCCCACTTTGGCAAAGTCGGGGGCATCGGGTGACGGTGCGCTGTAGTAAGTACCAACCATGGGGGAGCGAACCTGGTGGTCGTTTGACTGGGGTGGGGGGGCAGCCGGTTCTGAAACCGTTGGCTCAGCAGTGACTGGTGCAGGGGCAGCAGCGGCTGCTGCTGGTGGTGCGAACATCATCGGTGCCGGAGCAACCGGGGCATTTTTGGAGTAGCGGCTGATGCGCACGGATTCTTCGCCCTCATGGATCTCAAGCTCATCAATGCCTGACTCTTCCAGCAGCTCAATGAGCTTTTTTACTTTTCTGATATCCATTGTCACTCTCAAAGGCTTGTACTGGCATTTTGAGGTTGCCAGTTTGGTAGATTGTGCAAAAACAAACTCCCGACTCAACGAGCGCAAGCTCGGTTGTGGTCAGCGTCTTCACCCGTAGCAGCGTCGATGGACACTGCATTACTAAAACGATTAAACGCACAGTGTTGATGTGCATAAACAGGGGCACTACTGGCTGCCAAGTGCGGCGATGGCAGCGCTCACGGCCAATCTGTAGCTGTCCGGTCCTAGGCCGGTAATCACGCCCCGGGCAATATCACTGAAATAGGAGTGATGTCGAAATGCCTCTCTGCCATGGATGTTCGAAAGATGCACTTCAATAAATGGTATGGCCACGCAGAGCAGGGCATCGCGCAGTGCTACGCTGGTATGGGTGAATGCGGCCGGATTGAAGATGACAAACCGCACCCCGTCCCTGCTGGCCTGATGGATTCGTTCTATCAGCTGATGCTCGGCATTGCTTTGGAAGTTTTCCAGTTGCAAGCCTGCGTCATCTGCCAGGCGGACAAGATCCTGGCCGATCTGTTCCAGTGTTCGAGTGCCGTACAACTCAGGTTCCCGGGAGCCGAGTAAATTCAGGTTGGGGCCATTGAGCACCAGAATGTCTGCCATTATTGGTCCTTTCTATGTTCGCAATTCGACCCACCCTGACTCAGGAGGAACTCACTGGCTGCACGTGCAATGCATACCATTCAGCGCATTTTGCCCCATTGTCACAGGGTCGTCCAGTTCAGGCGTGTTACAGCAGGTTAACTACAGTTACCAAGCATTTCATGCCAGTTTCGCTCATGTTCGGTCAATAGGTGCTTTTTTTGTGAGGCCAATAAGGTGGGTCAGCTTCTCATGTAATTTGTCTGCTGTGACCACTCCTTGTGATCTCAGCGCTGACAACTCCTCGCCTGTAGCAGCAAAAAAGAGCAGGGCAGGGGGACCGAACAGTTGGTGCTGGTCAAGAAACTGTTGATGCTCACGGGTGTTGTCGGTGATGTCGAGCTTGATCAGGGCTACGGTGGCTAACTGTTCAGCCACCAGTGGATCAGGAAAAACGGTCTGTTCCATGATTTTGCAGGAGATGCACCAGTCGGCGTACACATCGATGACTGCCGGTTGATTGCGCTGGGCGGCCAGGTTTAGCTGATTGTGCAATTCGCTTAATGTGGTCACTGTGCTGAAGGCAGAATCCTGATATTTTTCCATCAGGCTGGTGGATGATCGATCACTGTACAGCGGTTTCAGCGGGTTCTGGTGGCCCATGGCCGCACCAACAATCAAACAGGCGGCGTAAATCAGGCAGAGCAATCCACTTGTTTGTTGCAGTTTCTGGCCAAATCCTGCTGGAGAATTATTGAACGCACCCAGAGAAACGCCGCAACCCAGCAACAGGGTACCCCACAAAAACAGAACGGCCTGAGCCGGAATAACTCGCTCCAGCAGCCAAATAGCAACACCCAGAAGAAGCACTCCGAACACAGAGCGAACGCCGCTCATCCATGGGCCGGATTTGGGTAGCCACTGTCGTCCGCCAAGCGCAAGGGCAAACAGGGGAGTGCCCATTCCCAAACCAAGGGCAAACAAGGTTAGGCCACCGAACAGAGCGTTGCCGGTTGAACTGATATAAATCAGTGCGCCGGCCAGAGGGGCCGAAACACAGGGTGAGACCACCAGTGCCGAGAGTAGGCCCATAGCTGCAGCGCCCGACAGGCCGCCTGACTGTTGTAGTTTATTGCTCAGTCGATCACGAATGGCGCCGGGCAGTTGCAGTTCGTAGAGACCAAACATGCTCAGGGCCAGCAGGGCAAACAAGATGGCCATGGGGATCAGCAGCAAGGGAGACTGCAACCTGGCCTGCAGATTCAGCGTTGCACCAAACAGCCCCATAGCAGTACCGGCAGCGGCAAACGTGGCCGACATGGTGAGAATGTAGGTCAAAGTCAGCGCAACCGTGCGCCCTTTACCCAGCTCTTTACTGCCCAGAAGCAGGCTGAAAAGAATCGGGAACATAGGCAGCACGCAGGGCGTCAGGCTCAGGCCAATGCCAGCCAGGATAAATACCAGCAGCGCAACGGGCAGGCTGCTCTGTTCAAGTTGCTGCAAGAAGGCATTGCTGGTGCCCTGATCAGTGAGGATGGGCTGCTTTGGGGGTGCTGGTGCATCCGCCACCAATGGGATAATGATTTTGTGGGGGGGATAACACAACCCTGCGCTGGCACAGCCCTGAAAGCCAATTTCCAGCTCCGGCAAGCTGCTGGAATAGTCAACAGGCAGTGTGATTGTCAAATCATGAGCGAACGTCTCCATATCTTTTTGAAAATAAGGATCATGAATCATCTCGCCCTGCGGGTAAGTGGCATTGCCGAGCTGAGTGATGTCACTTGCCGGTGAGAAAGAGAGCCGATCTTTATAGAGGTAGTGGCCAGGGGCTACCTTGACATCAATAACGGCATTACCCTGGTCCACGCTGCCAGAGAATTGAAATGCCTCAGTGACTGGCAGAAAGTCTTGATTTGTGGTGGTTCCAAATAAAGGGTTTCGGTTTGCAAGCACGGATAAGGAAACAAACAAACTCAAAAAGAGGAGCCATACTGGGCGAAATGTCAGTTTGGGCATAAAACCTGCTTCTTATAATGGCAATTGCCATTTATTGTGCAGTGTTATTGTTCATATGCAAGCCGACGCTGAGTTAATCACAACTGCAGGCCGGCTATGCCCGGGCGGGACTCAGCCTGTGGCAGAGTCCCGGGGGAGTCTCAGCCCTGATAGTTGGCGGCTGATTTCTTGATGACGTCCAGGGCGGCGGCCGAGCCTTCCCAACCGTCAATCTTGACCCACTTGCCTGGCTCAAGGTCTTTGTAGTTTTCAAAGAAGTGCTCAATTTGCTGGAGCAGCAGTGCTGGCAAGTCAGTGTATTCCTTGACGTTCTGATAGATGGTGGTGAGCTTGTCGTGTGGCACAGCAATCAGTTTCTCATCACGGCCCTTTTCATCAGACATGTTCAGCATGCCAACGGTGCGACAACGAATCACTGAGCCGGGAATGACCGGGTATGGCGTAACTACCAGCACATCCAGAGGATCGCCATCGTCTGCCAGCGTCTGGTTGATGTAACCATAGTTGGCTGGGTAGAACATAGGCGTGGCCATGAAGCGGTCAACCAGGATGGCATCCATATCCTTGTCAATCTCATACTTGATGGGCGAGGCGTTGGCAGGAATCTCGATAATGACGTAGATATCTTCAGGGATGTTTTTTCCCGCGGGAATCGCTGAGTAGGTCATTGATGGTCAATCTCTGTGTGTGAGGTAGATTTAAGAAAGCTGCGTATTATATAGAGCTTGTCTCCCTTTTTGCCACTGTACAGTGCTTGTTG
>JAQFVO010001122.1 GCA_027942505.1 Endozoicomonas sp.
AGAGATGGCCAGAGCCGAAGCAACCGCTACTGAAACCGCTTTTTTAATCATTTTTCCACTCCGAAATACCCTGACCGGGTATTCATTGACATTTCAGGTTTTGCAACACTCTTCAAACAAACACGCCTGCTAACAAACACAACAACTGTTGTTCAAAAATTATGTAGTACATAAAAGTGTGCAAAATAGTAAAAAATTGTTCTATCAAAGCCGGTTATTGAGACGCTGGTGTTCTAAAAAACCGGCGATGGATCGAGCGCGTTGGTATATTCAACGAATTGGCCGCTAAAAAAAATCGTAAAACGTTTACAGCCTGCCAAATTGTCGGTTCTTCGGGACTGATTTCCCCGGCCAGCCAGCGCACATCAATGAACAGGCGAATACAAAACAAGACAGGATGTTGGTTCCAATTTCACCGCACCACTCTACCAAAAGTGCGCACAACCCGACACGTTCGGTTAAGACGTAAAAAGCATTACCACCGGAAGGTTTAGTACCAAAGCCCAACAATTTTCCTCGTTATCTTGATCTTTCTTCTACTTGCGGGACGTTCAAAATGTCCTAGTATTACCCCCGCTTAAGGGTGTCGCAGAAGGCTCTGATAAAGGAGTGAACCACGAAGAGCACGAAGAAGAGCTTCTCTTTTTCTTTACCTTTGTGGCCTTCGTGTTCTTCGTGGTTCAAGGCTTTTATGCTTTTGCGACAATCCCATTACCGGTCGTCCGACTACAGGTCTGTGCTGCCTGAGGTGGAGCCTTTTGCTGCTGCAGCCTTCAAGATTGATGCGAAAGGTATCCCGCTCACCGTCGTCCTCGCGGAGACAGCGGATGATGGTTTTTTTTGTGACAGTCTGGATAGGGTGCTCCGGACTCTGGCAGGTTCTGGCTGAGCGAGGAATTCACACACATCAAAACCAGAAAAAAGTATTTGGGGAACAATTTCAAGGTGAGTGCTATGGCTGGGTACCGGTGTCTGACTGAAAGAGTGTTGCTCCGTCGAAAACACAACAACAAAGCATCACAACGCACAACAAAGGCAGGTGAAACATGATGAACGGACTCGCCGATGTAGTGCAAACGTCAGCGTCTAACTGCCCGGTCTGTCTGGATGGCCTTGGCCAGCCACACGATTTCAGTGGCTACTCGGTGACCACCGCCAACCCCTGCGGCCACCAGTTTCACACCAGCTGCATTAACACTTGGCTCATTGATCATCTAACCTGCCCGGTAGGGCGGCGGGTAGTCACGACGGTGGACGTACAACCTCCTGCTCCCCGGCCGTCACTGCCTTTAGTTCCCGGCTGGTCCACCATGCTGTGCAAGAGCGCCAAAACGGGGGACCTTGCGACCACCCAGGCCATACTCAATCGCGGCGGGCATGTGGACGCTGAACGCGATGGCGACAGGACCCCGTTCTACCTGGCCGCAAAATACGGTCGGGTTTCGGTTGCCCTGTATCTGGCTCAGCACGGGGCAACGTCAGCAAAGGCTGAAGATCTGCTCGGGCTGCCACCAGTCGCGATGTGTCGCCTGCTTTGGTGTGGTACCCAGTTCGCGACGC
>JAQFVO010001143.1 GCA_027942505.1 Endozoicomonas sp.
GAAGGTTAAGTGTCACTTGTCGTGCAACAGCCAGATTCTCAGCTGCAAAGCCCTTTCGTGCACGACAACGATCCTCATCAAAGGCAACATCCAGAACCCAGTGCAGCTGGTTCTCGATCAGCCAGTGCTTTCTTGTGGCCTGGAGTACCTCTTCAGCGGATAGAATGCGACTTGATATAAAGTAACGAACCATCGTACTTCCCTTGTTTTTTTTCTGGCTATCCAACTGGATGGCAGCCACAGTTTTTGCTTCCCAGTCAGCAGCATTGGAGCCGGCGACAATATCATTGATTACCCAGCATCTGCGGTGTTCAACACGGCCGTGTGACTGCTCTTCCTGCTCTGAAAACTCAAAGCAAGGAGCATCTTCTGGATTGTTAAGCCATAGTTCTTCGAAGGCCTGTGTCAATTCTCCATAGAGTTTTTTCTGGTTGCTTTTCACGGCAAGCAGATAGTCCGCGTCTTTTTTGAGAATGGCAGTGGTAATTTTTTTCTGACAGCCCATAGCATCAATTGTGACCAGACAACCGGCAAGCTCAAGCAGTTTGAGGAGTGCAGGAATGGCGGTAATCTCATTGGACTTTGCATCGACTTTATACTGGCCCAGTGATAGGCCTGCCTCTGTGCACCAGGCGTTGACCATATGGATGGCATTTTTTCCCTTGTTCCAGGCAGAGCCTTTGACGGTTTTTCCATCAAGAGCGACGATTCAGCTGTCAGAAAGCTCAAGTCCAACAAGAACATCCCTTATCCACTGGATGAAGATCTGGCGAAATTCATCCGGATCAATAGCGGCAAAAACACGGTTAAATGTGATGGCAACAGGGATCCCACCGGGGAGCATCAGATACCTGCGAAACCATTTTTCTTTGGTCTTGGCAAACAGCCTTATGGCATTCCACTCATCTGCTCCGCAAAGTATGGCGCAAACGGAGATGAACATGATTTCAGCCAAGATATGGGTTGTTTTTTTGGGGTCACGCGGGTCGGTGAGCGTGCTGAATTTTGAGAACAGGTCTTTTGCAGACATCGGTGCTACGGAGGCAGAAAAAAGTGCTATTTTGACGGTTTTTAGCGCTGCTGTCTGCTCAAAAAATGTTCATGTTTTTGCCGTGCAGTGAGTCACGACTTTATCGGTCAACTGCAAAAATATAAAGTAGAACTGTATACCCCGGCAGACTTGATCAATGCCGATGGTTTACTTGAAAATCTGTCATCATCTTCTGTATCGACAGAGGTAAGTGAAGCGGTTAACAAACTGGCTACCCTGAAGCTGGTAAAACGAAATGTATTTCTGTTGGGTTATTTACCGCCAGCAACA
>JAQFVO010001153.1 GCA_027942505.1 Endozoicomonas sp.
TTTTTTCCCACGCAGGGTCAGGGCAGCAAGAAAATAAGCCACATCTCGTGTGCACTGAGCCCGAAGGTACTCATTCAGCACCCATTGGGCGTTAACCGGCTGACCTTGCAGCATCAGGCCTCGCAGGCAGCACTGAGCGACAAAATTGCGTAGCTCCTTGAATGCCCCGGCAGTTTGATAGGCATCAAACACTTCATCCGTGCTGACTCTGCGCTTGAACAACAGGTGCTCACCAAAGCAACACCGCTCCTTAATGCGGCCCAGTCCCAGCAGCTCTCCCCGGATTGAGTAATTTCTGGCCACATAATCAGGTTCGACGGCCTTGTTATTTATCGTCATGTTGCGGAAGAAGCACTGCTCCAAAAAGCGCAGTTGCTCCGTATCTCCTGCCTGAAACCGGTTGAGTACCATTTCGGTTGTGACGGGCTGGTTGTGCAACATCAGCCCACGCAGGCAACACTCAGAAAAAAATCGCGTCAGTCCCGGGGGATAAGTGGCAAGCCGGTAGTCGTTGGCCACGTCCTCAACGGTTACCTGATGACCATGTAACTCCAGTCCCGTAAGGCAGCATTCGGTTTTAAAGCGTGCTACCCCCAGTCTGCCTTGGGGGGTGTCTGGAAACTCGCTGAGCACCTCGTCGGTGGTCACCTCTTGCGCGTCAATGAACTCGTTCTTCAGACAGCAGGTCTGTTTGAAGCGTGCTATGGCCAGCTGGCATTTGTCGTCCGTGCCGGGGTTTTTATTGAATTCGCTGATGACTCGCTCCGGGGTGACGAACTGGCCCTCGTGCAGAACTCGATAATGGCTGAGTTTTTGCATGAAAAAGCCGGGTCGCAGGGAGGTTGTGTCGGTTTTATAGGCGTTGAGCACATCGGTGGAGGTGATATTGCGCCCATCAAATTTTTTCCTGGCCCAGAACGCACTCTCCATCAACTCAGGGGGAGGGGCATTCATAGCAGCGGTGCAAGCACCGTTGAGAAGGGGCGTGACTGGTAGCTGCGCCGATTCAATATTTATCATGTCAGAGGGGTTACCTGTCTTTGGTCAGAGTTTGACCGAGACGAGCAGATTCAGTTCCTGCACTGGATAACTCCATTTTTGCACCGATCCCGATGGCAGGCTTTCCGTCAACAGATCAGTGTTGCATCTGACTCATCAGATTCGCACCAGGCTATCGGCAGGGGTGTTGAAGAGGATGGTGCAGGGGATGTCAGTCAGCGTCTTGCAGCCCGGGCGTCAGTCCATCGATTTGGTCAGACAGGGAACCTGGTACAGCCTTCATCAGAAGAATTTCTGCCGTTACATTGTGCGGCGGCCGGATTCGATCTTTCGTGACAGCCTCAGTTGGCAGGGGTGGGCTGATTTGACCCAAAACAGTTCCCCGGACTGTATGGCTCGGCCACCAGTGTTTTCAACAGATTCTGGACAAATATATGTCTTTTGATGTCGTAGAACCCGCCGTTCAGGGTATTGTCAAACCCTTGTTTGACGGTACTGGTAAAGAGCTCGTAGCACGGGTGACCGTACAGTTTTACCTGCAGCTGACGGGTGTAGACTGACAGCGTGATCAGCTCGGCACGATAGCGTTCATGTTGATGATTGCCCCAGCTTTTGCATCCTGCAGATAATTCATCGTGCAATAATTGACAGAATTGCCGGGCTTTACTCACAGTAAGCAGGGTTCGCATTAACAATCCACACACTCGCTCCTCGGGATTTTTGGGAAAGTTAAACAAGATAGTGCGTGGGACTGAGAAGTAATCATCGCCCTGCAATTGTGCGGTCAGGGTGTCGAGGTTCTCTACCAGGTATTTCACGGCATCGCTCATCATGCTGACCTCCTCGACAAAGGCCAGGCAAGGTATCGGTTTATCCATCGCGCATGACAGAACTGGCAGTAGGCGATAATGACTCAGCTCGTTGAGGTCGTAGGTACTGACTTGCAGGAGCAAAGTTTTGCTGTCCAGGTCCCCCTCCGTCAACACCAGATTGATGGTCATTGGCAGACGCAGCTGCGGGCAGCCGGGGGAGGGCCTGGCATGCATCCCCCTGGTCACGTCGCAGCCGGCCTGGGGGATTTCGCAGGTCATTCGGGTCAGAAGCGCCTGCACCCTTGATTGCGTACCGATGATGTCAATATCCCTGAAAGAAGCCGACACGCCCTGCAAATATCGAGAGAACGAACCGGTGATCTGCAGGGGAGGGGCGCCAGGTGTGTCATTGATCTCCTGAATAATGCTCAGCACTTTTCTGGCCATGGGGCTCACGGCAGCGATGGTCAGCAACGTCGGCAGCACGTCGTCACTGGTTGGTTCCCGGTCGGCTTGTTGGCTGTCTGCGAAAGTCCTGGCTTGCGGGCTGTTATGTCTGAGTACCTGACGATCGACCACGCCGGCTTCGTCAGACGAGTCACAGAAGCTCTCAAACCAGTAGGCCAGCGCATGGCGTAGCTTGATTTCCCGGGGCAGTTCCAGCAGACAGCTCATAACCTGTTGGCGATCGACCTGTTTTCCGTACAGTTTTATACCGGCCTTGCAGCAGTGCGCCAGGAAAAAGAATTGCAGGCGGACTCTACGATAGCAGTACCTGAGCTGGGTCATCAGTTGCCATATCTGTTCGGGAGTAACTGGGCAGTCGTCAATTGACAGGCCGTACTGCAGGGCAAAAAAACTCAGAAGACACCGCTGATAGCCGTAATAACCGTCGCTCCTGGGGATCTCATTGATCACCTCAAGGGCCAGCTTGAAGGTGTCGAGGAGTTCACCGGTGTCATCAAGCGCCGGTAACGTATTGAGCCGTAGCAGCAGGTATTGCATCTTTTTCTTCATATGGCGACCCGGTGCGTCGGCAAAGGCCTGCATTACCTTCTGGTTGTCCAGGTATTGACCATGTAGTTTTCTGGCATTAAGTATCAGGTGGGTATAAAACACGGCCTTTTCCAGCTTCCAGCCTCCGTGCTCGTAATCCCTGACCATCTCCTCCGGGGTAATCATTACACCGTTAATTGGTAAATCCTTGAGGAAGCAGTGCTCTTTGAAGCGCATGGCGCTGAGCCGACCTGCCGGGTTTGTCGGGAAGGTATCCAGAACCTGTTCCGGCGACACCGGTTGACCAGACAGCAATAGCTTTTTCAAACAGCAGAGTTCCATGAATCGTGCCAGACACAGTGGTGTATTCGCCTTGCGAAAAGTGTCAACAACGATTTCTGGCGTTACCGGCTGCCCGTTCAGCGGAATTCCTTTCAGCAAGCAGTGCTGACGAAAGCGGCCGCATTCCTGAATAGCGTTGATGGCCATATAGCCTCTGACCACCTCATCGGGAGACACCAGACGATCGTGCAACAACGTGCCCGAAATGCAGCACTCTGCCTTAAAACGTGCCAGCTCCAGCGGTGCCCTGGCGGTTCGAAAAAGTTTCTTAACGGCCTCTGCTGTCACCCGGTTGCCGTCGATCAGCAGACCGCGCAGGCAGCAGATGGCGCTGAAGCGTCCCAGCGTCAGGACTGAGCCGAGGGTCTCATACGCCCTGACCACAACTTCAGGCGGTACCGGCTGGCCAAACAGGCTTCGGTCGCGCAGAAATAGCTGCTGCAAAAAGCGCGCCAGCTCACGCGGGGCATTGGCATTGTATAGGGTCTCGAACACGACCTCCGGCAGCACCGGCTGGTTATGCAGGTAAATGTTGTCCAGACAACACTGCTCCAAAAAGCGTCCAAGCCTGACCAGATCTTCGGCCCGACGGTGGTTTTTGGTCATCAGTTCCAGGGAGGGGTGAAAGTCAGCCGGGCGCTGGGCTTTTGGTTGGTCCATCAGGCCCCAGAGCTGCCCCCTGTCCGGCATTTCGTTGGTGAGGTTGTCAGAGTCGTGTTGCTGAGGGCACTTTTGAAAAAATGCCTTCTCGTTAATGGCATTGGCTCGTTTGAAGGCTGACAGTACTGAGTCTATGGTCAGCAGCTGCCCGAACAGAGGCAGACCAATCTTGAAACACTGTTCCTTGAATCGAGCCAGCTCCAACAAGGCATTGATGGATTTGAACTCGCCGGCAACTTCTTCAGGCGAGATATATCGATTTTTTAACGACAGCCCATTCAGACAGCAAATCGACTTGAAGTGCGCGATAGCCAGCTGGCACTTATTGTTGCTTCCCCGGGCACGGTTAAACTCTGTGATCACTCGGTCAGGCTGAACGGGTTGATGTTCAAGCGTTCTGCTTTGCAGGCATAACTTTTGTAGAAAGAAGCCAGAGCGCAGGGATGTGGGGTCAGTTTGGTAGCCTGCCAGGACGTCCGACGGCACTATCTGGCGTCCGAACAGCGTCTGGTTGTGCCAGTAAGCCGCTTCGATCAGCTGGCCATCAATGTACTGCCGGGTCGGTGGGAAAATGGCAACACTGCGGACATCGGTGGGATTTGTGTACGCAGCACCATTATCACAGGGGAGCTGAATCAATTGAACGTACTGGGGCTGCCAGGGTGTGGCATGAACCATCGTCTGCATCCGTAGGTGGTGATTTCAGGTCGGGGTGTTTTGCTACCAGGCGGCTGTCCGAGAACAGGGTCCGTAGCGAGGGTTGTGAGAAATTGAGGATAAAAATTTCTGCTTCTGAGGAGAATAGCGGGGCTATTTGACAAAGAAGCAGGCGTTTTTAGACCAATTTATCGCAACCGCACGA
>JAQFVO010000526.1 GCA_027942505.1 Endozoicomonas sp.
CGAAACGTCACGATCCTAATTGGAGGTCATTATCCTGTCTCTGCTTCTTCAGCATCCTCGTTTGTTGCCGGTGCCAGCCAGTCGCCAAAAGAGGCAGATATGTCGGGATCGTCGTCTGGTGATCCTGTTGCGGTGAAGCCACCTTTTGACGATGACGATGATTTTTATTATTTGTACAAAGGAGGATGGGGTGGTCCCGGCACTATTTCACAAGAAGGAATAGATTTTTTGAAAGAAAATAATCCTGGTCTATTTGATGAAGTCGATGAACAGACTTTAAACAGGCTTTTAAATTGGGGTTACAGTATTCAGCGTCTTTTTGATAGCGACCCTGTTAAATACCAGCCAATGGCTCGATACATTGCGCAAGGGCATGATGGAGATCTCTGTGTTCTTATTATGAAATACGGAGAGTACAAAGGTGACTTTTACACTGTTGAAAACGATTATGAAGGTAAGGAACGGGTTATAGTTCACAGTCAAGAGTACAAGCGTATGAAAGATAACAAACGATTTGTTTCTCAACTGCGAGAGTTCTTGTTTGATCAGAGTATGAGTAATGAAGCTAAAGTTGCTAACTTACAGGAGCTTTTCCCTGCAATTAATCAAAGCGAGGAAGATGTGAGTATTGATCAATTGCGAGAGAGTATGAATTTACTTTCTGAAAATACTCTCAGGCAAGCTCAACAGCAAGCCATTAACTCGGGTTTGGCACCCTAGACTTATATTCCCTTTTCTGGCTCAGAAGTTCATCTCTTTACTGCCTGGAGGCAACCAGTAGGCCGACCTCCTCCATCTGCTGGTCACCAGCTGCGAATCCCTGTGAGGTGGCCTTCTTGTTGCAGGCAGCACTTTACCCCCGAGCCAAGCAGCCAGAAACTGCAAAGCTCAAAGCTATTTTGCTGGCAACAATCAACTCAAAAGAAAATATGACATCAGTGTAGAGACGATCAAGCCCACCAGCATTGGCAGAAATGTTCGCTTCACAACATCAAATGGCGATACCCCGGAAATACCGGCTGCCGCCACAATCGCTCCTGTAATGGGCGACATGGTGCGGGAGATACCCGCTGCCAGCTGCATGGGGATTACCACCGAGACCACGCTCACCCCTATTTTGCCCGCGATCCCGGGAACAAGATCTGCGAATGAGAAAAAGGCCGCATTGCCAGAACCCATCAGGATAGAAGCGGCGGCAATAACCACAACACAAATACAGATCAGCACCAGTACCGGGAAACCAGCCGCGACAGCACTGTCGATCAGAAAGTCAATCGAGCCTATCGCCTTCAGGCCAGCGGCAAGCACGGAACCGGAGATAATCAGTGAGACGACACCGGCAAACTGCTTGCCCATCCGTTCAAGATAGATTTTATAACTGCTCATCACCTCCCTGACATTCCGCCGGTGGACCATTTCCACCAGTAACACCACAATCAGGGAGATAACGATGGCGTTATAAATATCAACTTTGATTGTCGTCATCACCATTTTGGAGAACGTGAAAATCAGCACCAGTGGAATCATTGGCAGCAGCGCATAATACGTGGGTGCGTTAATATCCATGGTGTGCTGTTCACTATCCTCAGTATGATCACCATCAACCGGCCTGGCTTTGGCGTCGCCCAGTTTCTGCACGAAATAATGAGTAATAGCGATTGCAATTGCTGTGATCACACCAACAACCAGCTGGTGCTGAACAAAGAAATCAACAACATCCATACCGGCAACCTTGGCAGCCACTACGGTATTGCCAGAGGCAGGCCCAAGATCAAGACAGGCAGTCGAGGCAACCACCGCCGTTGCCGACAGTTTCGATACCCCCAGGCGCACAAGAATTGGATACGCAGTGACCATCAGCAACAAAGCCAGACCCGAAGCGCTGGGAATAAAGACATTAAGGAACTGTCCGACCACATAAGTCATCATTAACACGACATAGGGAGCATGCATAGCCTGCAGTGGCTTGGTAGCAATGCCAACCAAAACTTTAGAGGCACCAATGTGATCCATATACATCGCATACGCGCCCACCAGCATAATCGACATGCCCAAGCCGCCGGTGACCGATTTAAAGGCGTTAGTCCAGACCGCAAAGACATCAAAAAGCACAAAACCGGTCTTACTCCCATCAATACCACCGCTGCCAAGGACCGCAGCAAACAGCAACAGGGCAAAGCCACCAAACACAATGCTCAGCTGGGGATTGTATTTGTTAACAATCAACCAGATAACAGGAGCAATCACCAAAATTGTCAGCAGAACAGCTAGCATGCCTATTTTCAATCCATAGCCAAAAGGAAGACGGCAAAGCTACTATTGTGTCGATCTGACTTGATTGACCCCAGTCATCACAAGTGAAAATAACTAAAAAAATCAGTAAAACCGAAAAATCTATTGATATAACAGTAAAAAACAACGACTCTAGCGCACGCAACGGCTACAAAAAAACGCCTCCGTCATAATCCCCACACGATCAAACTCAACTCAAACAAAGGTGAACAGCTTGGATATTGTTGATCGCTTCCTGGCCTATACCCGCATAAACACAACGACCGATCGGGCCAAAGGCAAGGCAGGTATCATGCCATCGTCCGATGGTCAGATGGAGTTAGCCCGCAAACTGGCCCATGAACTGGCGGCACTGGGACTGGTTGATGTCGTTCTGCGTGACAGTGCCATCCTGACAGCCACCCTTCCTGCCAATGTCGATCATGCAGTCCCCGTCGTCTCTTTCTTTGCCCACCTGGATACCAGTGCCGAGCAACCCGCCGACACCAGGGCTCAGATAATCGGCTATCAGGGCGGTGACATCACCCTCAATGCTGAACATAACATCGTCCTGAGAGCCGCCGAGTTTCCTGAGCTGGACAACTATATCGGCCAGGAGATTATTACCACCGACGGCACCAGCCTTCTGGGCGCAGACGACAAGGCCGCTATTGCCGCCATTATCGATGCCCTGCAATACCTGCAAGAAAACCCCTCGATTCCACACGGTGCGGTGAAGGTCGCCTTTGTTCCCGATGAGGAGCAAGGTCTGCGCGGCAGTAAGGCATTTGATGTGGAAGCGTTCGGTGCCGACTTTGGCTACACGCTTGACTGTTGTGGTATCGGCGAATTTGTCTGCGAAAACTGGAACGCTGGCGACGCAGTACTGACCTTCCACGGCCAATCAGCACACCCGATGTCCGCCAAGGGAAAACTGAAAAACTCTCTTTTGCAGGCCCACAAGTTCATCTCTTTACTGCCCGCGGGAGAGGCTCCGGAATACACCGAAGGACGGGAAGGCTATTACTGGGTAAAACAGCTCAC
>JAQFVO010001195.1 GCA_027942505.1 Endozoicomonas sp.
ACAGGGCCGAAGACCAGAGCCTGCTGCACAACATACGGAGGGAACCCGTTATGTTCAGTCAGATTACCGAGGCACGCATTAATGACCTCCATTGCAAATACGATGAATCATCTGGCCTCAAATCCATCATAGCCATCCACAGTACCCGCCGGGGACCAGCCCTTGGCGGCTGTCGCATGATCCCTTATGCCTCATCGGACGACGCCATGGCTGATGCCATTCGTCTCGCCCGGGGCATGAGTTACAAATCAGCCCTGGCTGGCCTCGATCTTGGTGGCGGCAAGGCGGTCATTATGGAGCCGGAAGGCAGCTATGACCGCAAGGCATTGTTTGAAGCCTTTGGGCAATTCGTCGATGAACTCGGCGGACGTTACATTACGGCCATGGACAGCGGGACAACCATAGGGGATATGGACACCATTGCCACCCGTTCTGCCCACGTCACCTGCACGTCCAACTGCGGCAACCCAGCTTCATACACGGCTGATGGCGTTTATTATGGAGCGCTTGCCTGTCTCAAGGCTCATCCTGAACTGCCCGATAGCCTGAACGGCATCACCGTGGCCGTGCAGGGATTGGGCAATGTTGGCTACGCCCTTTGTCAGCGTCTGCACAAAGACGGTGCCCAGCTGGTTGTCACTGATATAGATGAAGAGCGCGTTGCCCAGTGTGTTTCTGAATTTGCTGCCCGGGCGGTTGCGCCTGATGACATCTACTCCACTCCCTGTGAACTGTTCAGCCCCTGCGGTCTGGGCGGTATTTTGAACAGTGAAACCATCGGCCAGTTGCAATGTGCCGCTATTGCCGGATCGGCCAATAACCAGCTACTCGACGAGAGTGACGGCCAGGCCCTGTTTGACCGCGGAATTCTCTTTGCCCCTGACTATCTGATTAACGCGGGCGGGCTGATCTTTGTCACCATGAACCACCAGCGCAGGCAGAAGGGTGAAATGGCTAGCAAGCTACGCGGTATTTACGACACCGTGCTACGTATTTTCAGCCAGCAGCAACAGCTTGGTTTACCCGTCAGTGTCATCGCTGACCAGATGGCCGAAGCGATGATTTATGGCACTGACCGGGGAACACAAGCATGATCACAGATGA
>JAQFVO010000532.1 GCA_027942505.1 Endozoicomonas sp.
TAGCGTCCTGAAATGTGGATATTATTTAAAGACAACTCCTTATCCCTCCATTATCAATGGCTTTCGGATGGAACCACGAAGGACACGAAGAGCACCAAGAAGAGATTTTCTTTTCCTTCGTGCTCTTCATGTCTTTCGTGGTTCCATCTTTAACTTCCCGAAGCAGGGAGTAGGCGCTTAATGTCTACCCTGAGAGCTGGTTACAGGATGTCAGGCTACAGCCTTTGCAGTTCGACCTGCTCCCGCCGGGTTGCCCTCTTCCACTTTTACAGATAACGTCCATACTGGAAACAGACGGTTTGCAACCATGATCGTTTTCTCCGGGGACTATTTCGTGTAAATATTCCAAGTAACAAAAACAGCACTCCCCTGAACAGTACAATAATGGGGGACCAGGAAGCTGAGAATATGAAACAGAAACTGAGTTGGCAGAATATTATCGGCATGGGGTTTATGGTGTTTGCCATGTTTCTTGGCGCCGGTAACCTTATTTTTCCCCCCATGGCAGGTCAGCTCGCCGGCACTGATACGTGGTATGCCGCTGCCGGTTTCCTGGCCACAGGCGTCGGCCTTCCGCTCCTCGGTATCGTTGCCATCTCCCGGGTCGGTGGTGGCTTCAACGAGATCAGTGGCGAGATGCCCAAAGCGCTCATCGTCCTCCTGGGTACTTGCATCTATCTGATTATCGGGCCGCTCTACGCCGTACCGCGTACAGCCCTGGTCTCCTTTGAAGTGGGGCTCCTGCCGTTCATGCCCGAGGCCGGCGAGCTGAGTCAGTTTATCTTCAGCATCGTCTTTTTTGGTATCTCCTGGTACCTTTGCATCAACCCCGGCAAGCTGCTGGAATCGGTGGGTAAGCTGATTACTCCGGCGTTGATTATTCTGCTGATTATTCTTGGCCTGGCACCGATCGTCGAACCACTCGGCACGCCCGGCAGCGCCACTGGAGCGTATACCGATACGCCTTTTATCAAAGGCTTTCTCGAAGGGTATATGACCATGGACGCTTTAGCGGCGTTGATGTTCGGCATCGTCATCATCACCAACCTGAAGTCCCACGGTATTGAAGACAAAGCCAGCCTGTGCCGGTACAGCATCATCACCGGCTTTATTGCTGCCATCGGCCTGGCACTGGTGTATATCTCCCTGTTCTATCTCGGCGCAACCAGTCGTGAAGTGGCGCCCGATCCGGAAAATGGCGGACAGATCCTCACCCTTTATGTGCAGGAACTGTTTGGCACCGCCGGCACCATCCTGCTGGCTGCCGTAGTAACGCTGGCCTGCGTGACCACGGCCATAGGTTGCATCACTGCCGCGAGCGAATACTTTGATGAGATGCTGGAAAAAATCAGTTATCGCACCATTGTCACGGTTATCAGCCTTATCTGTGTCTGCTTTGCCAATATGGATCTGAATGAGATTATTGCGCTTTTCCTGCCGGTACTGCTGCTCCTCTACCCCATTTCTATTGCTCTTATCTTCCTGGGGCTGATTCGTGACTGGCTGCCCAATCCGCTGATGAGCTACCGGTGGACACTGTCTGTGGCCTTTTTGATGAGCGTTTTAGATATCCTGCACACCAACGACGTTGCCTGGCTGGAGCCTATCATGCAACTGCTGAGCGTTATTCCCGGGTTTGACGACCACATGCTGTGGGTATTGCCGTCAGTGGCCGTGTTGTTGGCAACCATTGTGCTCGGACTTATCCTTCCGTCATCGCCAGACCGCCAGACGCCGGAAGATAGTGTTTAGTCGTGATTGCCGGCTCCTGGAGGCTGTCCGGGAATAACGCCTGTAGCCAGGATTGCGAGAAATTTTCAGACCAATTTCTCGCAACCGCACGACTGCATGGATGAGCTGGCAGGATCAGTTGCCGGCAGCCTACTCTCGGACAGCCTCCTAGTCATAATTACCAATTGGCAAGTTCACACAGATCAAGTAAGCTTCCTCTTTCTCTGTGGTTGCCAAAATTATCAGACACTGCCCGAGTGGGTCCGAAAGAGCCGGTTTGTCTGGCCATATTCATGCTTGATGAAGTTTCCGAGCGTCCCTGTGGCCCAGCATAGGGTGGTGTTTTGTCGATGGCTTTTGCTAATGACCGGCAACACTAACGGCCGCACGCCCAAGTCGCGTGAAACCGATAATCTCCATGAATCGTAGTGCTAGCCACATGTTCCGCAACTTAGCTCTGCCTGTTTTAATTGTTTTCACCATGAGTCTGACCGCCTGCCAATCAGTTTTATTTAGAGAACGTCCTGAGCAGGACGCCTCTGTTGTACAATCGGTTCCGGTGCCAGTGCAGCCGGAACAGCCCGTGGATTCCGTGCAACAGCCTGAGGTAAGCCCGCGGCCCGCGGCGCCCAAAACCCACACCATCACCATTCATGAGCAAACTATCCAGACGCCGGCTCACGTTGATGGTCGTCTGGTACTGGGCATCAATGAGCTGGCCACACTGCCAAATCTCGATCTGAAAATGGAGGCCAAGCTCGATACCGGCGCAGAGAACAGCTCTGCCGATGCACGCAATATTCAGTTTTTTGAGCGTGACGGCAAAAAGTGGGTCAAGTTCGACCTGCCCCGCACCTCCGGGGGTACCGTCCCTTTGGAAATGCCGCTAAAAGGGACCACCAGGATCAAACGCCCGGGCCAGTCATCAATAGAGCGCCCTGTGGTGATGATGACCATGACCATAGGCGACATTACCCAGTCTGTGCCCGTCTCACTGATCAATCGCAGCAACTATGAATCCCCCTTGCTGATCGGTCGCAGTTTTATGCAGGATCTGGCCGTTATCGATGTCAACCAGCAGCATATTGCTACCCGCAGTGTGATCAACACGCGCAAGCGCCAGGCGGTGGTTCCCATCACGCAAAAATCCCATACCCGGGCCATTATCAAGCCGGTCAGCGTTGACGGGCTGACGACCCTTGGTGCCGTCGAGCACATTACCCTGCCAGAAACCGGCACCATCCTCAAAGCCAGGATTGATACCGGCGCACGCACATCATCCATTGATGCCAGGGACATCAACTACTTTGAGAAGGATGGCAAAAAGTGGGTAAGCTTTGGCCTGGCCAACTCGTCCGGAAAGATCATCACTATGGAAGAACCGGTGACTCGCTTTGTGCGAATTAAACGCCACAATGAAGAGCCTGAACGCCGCCCCGTTGTCACACTTGAGACCCGCATCGGCGACATTCTAGCTCCCACTCAGTTTACCCTGCGTAGCCGGGAAAACTACGAGTACCCGGCACTGATCGGCGCCCGTTTCCTGGAAAAACGCGCA
>JAQFVO010000555.1 GCA_027942505.1 Endozoicomonas sp.
CTGGTCTGGGAATCGTCGGTGCCAGACAAAGACTGCAGGAGGTATCAATAGAGTTGCGGGCATTAACGGCTTGCATAATGGACCTGTTGTAATTAGAGGGCAGTTATTTTTATTAGGGCATCCGACAAAACGCAGAGCGATGCGGAGTTTGGCCTGACTTGTCTTGTTATCGCTCAGCGTTGGCCGGCAAATCGTGCCGTCAAGTGTCTCCGGACTGGTGGAACCAGAGACGGGACGGTATTGAAACGGACACTGTCATCTGCCAGAAGTTGGCGATTTTGTTTGGACGACGGGGCTTTTGACCGTGATATGACCACAAAGTTCACATGCCGTTTTTTCGGGCATGTGATGGTCGGTTCGCTATTGTCGGTATGCAGTGTCGACTGGATTTTGCTGGTGCCCGGATCAAGGCTTTATTGCAGTGGTGCAGTGGCTGACACCTGTTCGATGGCCACGCCATTCTCGCGACAGAACTGGGACAGCTCTTCTTGTGGATTACGATCGTACTGAATGTCGTAAACGATGCGGCGGATGCCGGCCGCCAGGAGATTTTTGGTGCACTGGTCGCAGGGGCTGTGCGTCACATAAGCGGTCGCCCCTTCAATGGGTGTGCCCAGACGGGCAGCCCAGATCACGGCATTGAGTTCGGCATGAATTTCATGGCGCAATGACCACTGGTGGTGATCTTCGTAACTGGCTTCATTGCAGTTGGTATAGCCAGAAGGCGTACCGTTCACGCCGGTGGACAGCACACGCCCATCCTTGACCAGCAGGCAGCCCACCTGCAAACGCACACATTTTGATAATTTGGCCAGCGTGTGGGCCATCTCCATATAAACAAGGTCGCTCATAAATCTCTGTTACCTGCAACAGTGGGGAAAAACAGGTATCAATGATACCTGTTGGCAGAGTAACAGATTCAGACCACCAGTGGGGTGACTTCTGATATTTTATCGGTTCTCACCAGGCAGACACCGGCAATGGCAACCGCCACCAGGGTGATGACTGACAGCGACAGAGTCCCTGCCTCGGGCAAAAAGCCGATCAGGGCGCTGATCAGCGTGGCCAGCAGCATCTCGATAAAGAAAATCAGCCCGGCAGCGGTGCCGGTATGCTCTTGCATATGCTCAGTGGCCCGAGCCTGACACAACGGCATAAACAGGCCCAGGCCCAGCTCATAAACCACAATGCCGGCCACATAGCCCGGGATGCTCTGTCCGTCCGTGAGCAGGCCGCTGACCAGTGAGATGGCCGCGCCAATCACCAGCAGGCTGCCGGCCAGTAAGGTGCTCTGGCTGCGGCTGAGCTTTCTGGTCAGTTTCGGGCCAACCGTGGCACTGAGCAGGTAGCCGGCAATGGCGCAGGCGAACAGGTAACCGTAAACTGCCGGTGAGGCCTTGAGCTGGCCAATAAAGACAAACGAGCCACCGGCAACAAAGACAAAAGCACCGGCAAAAGCAGCACCGGCAGCGATGGTAAAGCGCAGGTAGCGGGTATCAGTAAGCACTGCTTTGTATCCGGCCATAACGGAGTTGGCGGAGCTGTTGTTTTGCGCCTTTGACGTTTCCGGCAGTAACAGCAGGGCAAGAATAGCAACAACAGCCATAACCGCCATGGCGTAGAAGCTGGACTGCCAGCCCACATATTCTTGCAGATAACCGCCGACAATGGGGGCGACCATCGGGGCGATGGTCAGACAGCCGCCAATATAGGCCAGCATGTTCACTTCCATCTGATCGCGGTAGTAATCCCTGGCCATCATCCGGGCAACAGCGGTACCAAAGCAGCCAAAGATAGCCTGGGCAAAGCGGGCGGCAATAAACAGATAGATATTGTCGGTAAGCAGGGTGACAGCGGTGGCCGCCAGGTAGAGCGAGTAACCGAGCAGCAGGGTTTTTTTCCGGCCCAGGCGATCGGCCAGCGGTCCGACGATCAGCATGGACAGCGAGAAGCCGAGCATAAACAGACCCACGCTCCACTGGGCGATGGCCGGTGTGGTGCCAAAATAGTCGGTGATCGCCGGCAGTGACGGCGTGAAAATATCAATAGACACCGGGCCGACAACGGCAAACAGGGTCAGGATGATCAGCACAATGGTAGAGGATTTGTCAGGGTTCAGGTGTCGCATGGGGTTCCGGAATAAAAAAACACAAGTGAAAGACGAACGTTCCATGATACAAAAAGGAGGCAGGATGCGATAGTTGCCCCGTTGTGGCAATTGGTGTTTATGCCAATGACGGTCTTACCTGTCAGTAAGTGTTACTATCGTCTCAGGTACTTTCACGGAGAGAATGAGTTGGATTTCCTTAAAACCACGTTGCGTTTTTTTCATCACCAGTTTCTGCGCCTCAGTTGGTTGGCGCTGGTGCTGGTATTGATGATTCACGTTTTGCTGTCCTGGTACCTGATGTACCTGGCCGGTGAGCAAGAGCTGCTCAGCCCTGTCCAGTGGTTCTACTTCTACATCACCACCTCCACCACGGTCGGTTATGGTGATTTAAGCCCGGCCTCGGAGTTGGGACGGTTTTTTGCCGCACTGTTCATTCTGCCCGGCGGGGTGATACTGCTGGCGGCGTTACTTGGCAAGTTGTCATCATTTTTTATTACCTCCTGGAGAAAGGGTATGCAAGGTTTGGGCGATTATTCGCAGTTGACCGATCACATCGTTATTGTCGGCTGGAACCGTTATCACACGCCGAAAATGGTTGAGCTTATATACGGCGATAGTCGTCGTGAGAATCGCAAAGTTCTGCTGTGTACCAGCCAGGAGATAGAGAACCCTCTGCCAGAACAGCTACTGTTTATTCGTGGTGAGAGTTTGAATGACTCAGCCATTATCCAGCGCACAGGGGTGGAGAATGCCGCGCGGGTGATTGTCTTTCGTGAAGGCGACGATCGTACCCTGGCAACGTGTCTGAGTATTGCTGCCACCAAAACCCGGGCGCACATTGTTGCCTGGTTTGAAAGCCGGGAGATGGTGGCGTTGTTGCAGTCCCACTGCCCACAGATTGAGTGTCACAGCAATATCTCCATGGAGCTATTGGTCCGCTCAGCCCAGGATCCCGGCTCCTCGCGTGTTCAACAACAGTTGTTGTCTACATTGGTTGGTCCGACGCAATACAGCGTGCGGGTGCCTGATGGCTTTGCCGGCACCACCTTTGGCCGGTTACTGGAGTTCTTCAAAGTTCACCATGAGGCCATCGCCCTTGGTGTAGCTGAGTCGGCCATGGGCGATGACCTGCGCCTGAATCCAGCCAGTAACGACCGGGTGGAAGCGGGGCAGGTAATTTATTACATGGCGGCCCAGCGGATTCATTGTAATGAAATTCAGTGGGAGAAGTTTTAGTTAGCGCTTCCCGCCTCCCGCTACCCGAAAAAAACTGAGCCCGCTTCTGAGGGGGGCGCAAAAGGCTCTGAAAAGAAGGGAACCACAAAGACACGAAGACACAAAGTTTTTTCCGAGTCTGCTCAGGCTACGCCAGGCAGATAAAAAAGGCTTCCTTTGTGCCTTGGTGTCTTTGTGGTTCAAGGCTTTTAAGCTTTTTGCGACACCCTTTGCGCTTTTGCGGGCAGCGGGAGGCGGGTAGCGGGCAGCGTCCACTCAACTACCGCTCTGTCAACAAAGCCTCCAACTCACGGCTGACATGATCGGGAGATGTCGTCTTTCTCGCCATTAGCGCGTACATGGACGGCACTACAAACAGCGTCAGCAGGCTCGACAGCAATACGCCGAAGAAGACCACGACACCGATGGAGAAACGAAACTCCGAACCAGCACCACTGGCCATCAGCAATGGCACGGCACCGACCACCGTAGTCAGCGCCGTCATCAAAATGGGACGCAGACGCAAGGTGGAGGCTTCAAGCACCGCCTGGTCAAAGTCCATACCTCTATCCCGCAGCTGATTGATAAACTCAACAATCAAAATGCCATTCTTGGCCGACAGGCCGATCAGCATCACCAGGGCCAGCTGGCTGAAGATATTCAGGGTATCCCCGGTGATCATCAGGCCAAACAGGGCGCCTGAGATACCAAGAGGTACGGTGAACAGGACAATCAGCGGGTGGATAAAGCTCTCAAACTGGGCGGCCAGCACCAGGTAAACGACCAGCATCGCCATGGCAAAGACCATGAGAATGGCACTCTGGTTGGTGCGGTAATCCAGCGATTCGCCTTTGTAGTTGACGATGGCTTCCGGTGGTAGCAGTTCGACCACCTGCTGATCCAGGAAGCTCAGTGCCTCATCCAGGGAGTAACTTCCAACCAGGCTGGCTGAGATGGTGATGGCCCGGTTGCGGTTGTAGTGCTTGAGCACCGCGGCACTGCCCACCTCATCGATGCTGACCAGGTTATCCAGCCGGATCAGTTCACCGCTGGTGTGGGAGCGAACGTAAAGCGAGGCCAGGTCAGCGGTGCTGGTGAAGGCATCGTCCCTGGCCCGCAGGTAGACGTCGTACTCCTCGCCTCGCTCCATAAAGGTGGTGTCGGTGACACCACCGAGCATGGTCTCCAGAGTAGCGCCAATATCCTCAGCAGAAACACCCAGTTGCTGAGCACGGTCGCGGTCGATGGTGATATCCAG
>JAQFVO010000556.1 GCA_027942505.1 Endozoicomonas sp.
GAAAAGACACTTGCCTGTCCATACAGGTGAGAAACCTTTTAAATGCCAGGAATGCGGTAAGTGCTTTACACAAAAAATCGCTCTGAAAACTCATCAGCACCTCCACACAGGTGAGAGACCATACGAATGCGACCAATGCAACAAATGCTATGTACAAAAAAACGAGCTGACAAGACATCAGCGTACTCACACGGGTGAGAGACCTTATGAGTGCAGTCAATGTCATCATTGTTTTGCAGAAAAAAGTTATCTGAAAAAGCACCGGAGCGTCCACACGGGTGAGAAACCATATGAGTGCAGTCAATGCAATAAACGCTTTGTGCAAAAAATCGATCTGACAAGACATCAGCGTACTCACACGGGTGAGAAACCGTATGAGTGCAAGCAATGCGGTAGTTGCTTTGCACAAAAAAGTGCTCTGAAAACTCACAGTTACCAACACACTGGTGAGAAACCTCACAAATGCAGCCAATGCAATAAAAGCTTTGTGCAAGTATCCAGACTGAAAAGGCACTTGCTTACCCACACGGGTGAGAAGCCTTATCAGTGCAATCAATGTCATAAGTGCTATTCACAAAAAAATCATCTGAAAAGGCACCAGCTCAATCACACGAGAAGGAAGCCACACGAGTGCAGTGTATGCCATAAAAGCTTTGCGCAAATATGCACTCTTAAAATACACCGGCGCATTCACACGGGTGAAAAACCTTATGAATGCGAGTTCTGCAACAAAGCCTTTGCTCAAAAAAACAATCTGACAGTACATAAACGTATCCACACCGGCAATAAGCCTTATCAGTGCAATCAGTGCAACGAGGCCTTTGCGTACAAAGTCTCCTTGAAGCTTCACATGGGAAAACATTCGGAAACTCCATCTTCGTCAGTCGATTCTGCTCTCGTCTGATGGAAGGGTATTGTTGTCTATCCTTCGAGGGCCTTGAAAAGGGCTAAAACCCCGGCTATGTGCACTCTATGTCATTCCTGTGGAAAGATGGAGTCGACTGTGAGATGGGTCCTCGCCTGTGCGAGGATGACGGCAGGGGGGATTCGACTTTTGCGACATCCTCGAAGGAGGCTGTTGCAAAAGGTCCTCGTGGTTCCATTTTTCACCGCACATCCTCAAGGATGTTGAAAAGAGCTTAGGGAAGGACCATTAAGAAACGACCACAGACTACGCTGTCATCCTGTATATGGGACTGTACAGGATCCACATCACAGGGAGGTGAATGCCCGGATAGATGGCTATCCCTGCCAGGTGGGTTCCGAACAATCCCTGTACGGTGCGCTGGGATAAGCGGCGTATATCTTGCGGGTGAAAGTCCCGCTGCGGAAGGAGAACCAGC
>JAQFVO010001238.1 GCA_027942505.1 Endozoicomonas sp.
AGACCGAATTTGCCCCGTTCGTGCCAGCTGTTTCTCAGGGAGAACGTGTTGAAATCGCCCATTTGTGCAACGCTACGCTTATAGGCGCTGCTGGGCTCAAGTGCCGGGCCTTTGGTGCCGAACGTCCTGTTTACACGGGTGATGCCGTTGGATCGTCTTATACCCATGGTGGTGCTCCTGTCTATTCGCCAGTGGCGGTCCAGTGGATAATGGCGTCGGTCAGACTGACATCAGTAGCACCCAGGTCGTAGCGGGTGCTGTCCCAGTAAAAGGTGTTAACAGGGGAGGTACTGATGGATCTGGGCTTGCGGTAGTAAACCGTGGCTCTGATGCTTCTGACGTAAATACTGGCCAGACTGCTTGGTCTTAGCCCCTCTATACCGACATATCGATATCCGGCTCTCTCACACCACACCTCTATCGGTGGATGGATTTTCCCGTCTAAATAAGTCGTGTCAGCCCAACTAAGCGGAATATTCCTGTACTCGACTATCCGCTGATTAAGGTCTCCATCCGTGAGGACCTGGTCGTGAAGAGTGGTTTCTTCATAGGTTTGGTGACCGCCAGCACCATCGGGCAGTTTAACCCTGACCCGACCTTCGATGACCGCCCTGGAGCCGTAGGTTGAATTGCTGTAGAGGAGATTTTTGACAAGTATGTTTATATCCACCGTAGCCGTATATTCAATTCGAGTGATTTCCCAGCCGCTGAGTTGGTGATTGTTGATGGCGATATCGTAAGTTGCAGACTTTGATGACCTTCCCTCCGGGCTTAATGTGACATCCAGAGCCGTGCCGAGCTTGCCCCGCTGATCATACTCGTAATCAATCGAGCCACTGGTAAACGTCCCCTCCCGATCTTCCGTAGTCAGCGATACGGCAATATCGTAATTGGCCTGGGGCAGGGTTTTGCTGACTTGCAATACGTGGGTTTCAAACTGGTTAATATCGACACTGGCTGATTCACTGCTGATCCAGTCGCTGCCATCGGGACGATACGCCAGCGTCAGAGTGGCCTTACGGTTCTGGTAGCCTGTGGATTCACCGGTGGAGCGATGGCTGGCTACACGGCAGTTGACCGTCACTTTCTTCACCTGGTCGGTGTTGTACACCGCCCACCACCGGCTGTTACTGCTGCCCAGATAGGTCTTGCCGCTGGCATCGGTTTTGCTGCCATCGGCCAGCAG
>JAQFVO010001263.1 GCA_027942505.1 Endozoicomonas sp.
TTCGCCGGTCACATACACCAATATATTGGTCAGGTGGGCTTTTACACACTTGAGAATTTCTATGGTGTGGGTCAGCACTTACCGGTTTTACTTGGTGGGGCGGTGGTGTTTCAGAAGTACATGCTGGTTCACTTTATGGCCGACCAGTTTGCCGTCAGCATTGTAAACAGTGCGCCAGGTGGGAATTACTCGCTGGAAGAAGAAGGTATATATCCTCTCTATTAGCCGTGCAGGCGTCCGCCAGTGCGGTGCAATTGCTCTGTTTCGGATAATTTATCGAGTGCCTTGCGGTGGCACTCGGGGTTATCGGAACAGTAAAACAGGGTAAAAAAGCGGACCCTTTGCCGGTCAAGTGGGATCATCAGGCAGGACAACCTTTCTGGCAACTGCGCCAGACCGCAGACCTCACAGCTACCAAATTGCAGAAAACGAAAAGCTCTTGGCATGACTTAACCTGAAATTATTATCTTTAGCAAACCGTTGCCGGGGACGATAACAAAGATAGCACTGCTGAAGCAGGTAGAGAGCAGTACTCAGTGCAGTTCCAGGAAGGAAGTCACGGCCACGGATGGCTGAGATAATAATAAAAAATGTACTGAGAGTTTATTGCCCCGCCAGTCGGGGCTTTTTTTATGCTCGATAGTTGGGCTGGTAGGTCTGGTCATTCTGCCACTTGGCTGAGTAATCTCCCTATTCTCTTAACAATCTTTTTCCCTGATACTGCCCGACTTTCATTCATTTGATAGATTGACAGCTTATGCACTATAAAAAAATCCTGTTGGTTTTTTCATGTCAGCCAGTCTGAGTGGCTGTATCACCTTTCCCACAGAAGAGTCGAGAAAAGTTCAGGTAATCTGGGATGAAACTGAGCGTGTTGTCCAATGTGAACGCAAAGGCACAGTCTACGGCTCAGAGGGGCATTTTTATGATTTCTGGCTGCACAGTGACCGGGATATGCTCTGGGGGGCGGTCAATCAGATGAGCAAAAAAGCGGTGGCGATGGGCGCTGATACGCTTTATCTCTATCAGCCATTTAACTTCTCAAGCTCTGTGACCCTGATG
>JAQFVO010001294.1 GCA_027942505.1 Endozoicomonas sp.
GTAACGCACCCATCTCCCGAGAGCATGCAGCCGAATAGCAGTTCACAGAACGTTGGTACTGCAATTGGTGATAGCGCTCCGGCAAGAAAGGTTATATATAAAGCAAGTTCCCCGAGGGTCTCTTGATGATCTGAGGTGAGCATGGCAGCCATCTCGAATTTGGTGTTTGAAGATGGTTGCTTTTAGCGGATTATTCGCTCATTGCCAGATGGACCATTGTGCCTTGAGAACTCTAAAGTCGAGTCTGTGTGCCTCCGTGGCAATTTTCTTTCACGGCAAAGTTAGTAAAATCAAGGAGTTGCGCACTTTAGATAATGGTAGCGGAATGGCTTCTGGTCGGCGTGAGAGGATTCGAACCTCCGACCCTTTCGTCCCGAACGAAACGAGCATCCCAATAAAATCAACTGGTTAGGTGGTTCTTTTTGTTCTCAAAGGGTTCTTTAACCCTTTGATTTCTTTATGCTGCGAAATGATTTTGTTCTCACTGTTTTTGCACGACATACGACTTATATTAAACAGTCGTCCCAGTGGCAAACAGCATTTTCACAGCCATGATAAAAGAGCCAGATGGTTGTGTGTCTTCCCCTCAAATGGCAACCCATTCAAAACAGGCACCCTACCGGCAAAGCCACCAGTTTATCCGAAAAGGGCAACACCTTATCACCGTTGTAAACAATTACCCCCCGCTGAATACTGCCAGTTGCAATTAGCATTTCCTGAGTTGCGAACATCTCTTTTTTGATCGTCATGCCGGCCTTGACCTCAATGCCCGTGGCCTGGCCATTATGCCCTGACAGAATAAAGTCCACTTCCCGCTGACTCTTGTCACGGTAGTGAAAAAGCTGGCAGTCCTGATCACTGATGGCGATAGACTTCAATAGTTCGGAGCAGACCCAGGTTTCCATCAACGATCCCATAAGGTTTCTGTCAGCTTTAATAGCCGCTGCATTTATGCCTCTCAGGGAACACAGCAGCCCTGTGTCCACAAAATGAACCTTTGCCTGCTTAATTGCACGCTTGAGCTCATTCCGATGCCACCCGGGAATTCGCTTTACCAGATAAAGGTTTTCAAGGGCTGAAACGTATTTTTGAACAGACTTGCTATCCATCTTTATCGCTTTACCCAGACTTGCATAGTTCAGCGCCTCAGAAGAAATAGAAGACAGTGATTTAAGCAGCTGTGCCATTTCATCCAGCTTTTGTAGCTGAAAAACTTCTCTGATATCCCGCCGGATAATCGCATCAGTATAAGATCTGAACCAGCGTGTCCTGCGATTTGGAGAACGCTGTATTGCTTCTGGATAACCACCACAAACTATTACCGAAATAACCTGGTCAAGCTCAATCAGCGACCCGGGCGGGGGAGTAAAATCCGGAGACAATAGCTGGTTGATAATATCATGCTCTTCCTGCCTGCCAGCAGGCCGCTGCTTCAACTCACTCTGACTGAATGGGTACAGAGTAATAAATTCTGCCCGACCAGCCAGTGAATCAGCCAACGCCGGCAGCGTCATCAGATCAGCGGAACCGGTCAGGATAAAAGCCCCGGGTTGACGATCCTCATCTACCAGCAGTTTGATAGTGCGAATCAATTCCGGAGCCCGCTGAATTTCATCAATAATGACCGGACGCGTCTGATTACGCAGCAAACCAATAGGGTCATTGTGGGCAACCGTAAGAATATTTTCATCATCCAGAGTCAGATAACTGCCGGAATCCTCAGGCGTGTGTATCTCCAGCAGATGCCGCGCAAGGGTTGTTTTGCCAGATTGCCGGGGACCGGTGATAATGGCTACCGACGTATCCTTCAAGCATTCCCGCAAATTACGCTCAATGGCTCTTGGTATGTAGTCCATAGCAATCCAGTCATGACTGATATGGATTTCAGTTTAGACTAATATGGATTATAAAATCGACCATTATGGATTTACATCCCGACTAAAATGGATTTTATTGATGACTGATCTGGAATGATAACACTATGCAAGGCTCTGTTAAAACGATGATCGAAGTGAACTTCTGACTGGAAATCCAGCAACACAGGGTAGTAGTAAATGAAACTATAAGCTCTTTTTTAAAACCGAAATGAAAATATAGTTTCAAAATAGTATTAATTCCGGTAACTGCTGTTCCTGACGATTAATGCCAATTTCATTCGCGTATTGTTGCCAGTTGTCGGTCACACTACGCAGCTCTGTCAATATCTGTTTGGCCTGTGTCGCTGACAATTGAAAATAAGGGGCTACTTCCAGCGCCAGATCCAGACTCAGCTCATTGGAATAGTCATCAATATTGAGATGCAGACCCGTTGCACCCTGAATTACATTAATATCCTGACACTCCCCGCCCTATCGCACCCGAAGGGCATAAAGGCGAGGGTTCTTAGATCGCTCCAAGAACTTTCCTGCTTCAACACGCCTTCCCTGGATAGCAGTTTTTAAGCTGCTATCCCCGTTCCAGTCTAGGCGACCCCGTCGCTCCACAGGCTAACCCCGCCAGTCCGGCGGTTTTGATATTCTTTGCTGCGTTTATGTCTCTGTCGTGGTTGGTTTTGCATTCAGGACAATCCCATTCACGGATAGACAACGGCAGACTTTCATGGACAAACCCACAACCAGAGCAACGCTTGGAACTGGGAAAGAATCTGTCTATCTCAACCAGGGTACGACCAGCCCAATCGGACTTGTACCTCAGTTGTCGGACAAACTCTCCCCAGTTGGCATCTGCGATATGTTTTGCCAG
>JAQFVO010001315.1 GCA_027942505.1 Endozoicomonas sp.
GTGGCAATAAGAGGAGGTTATTCAGAGACAAGTCGCCGGTGATTTACTTCAGGCCATGGCTCTCATAACATTGAGAATGGCGCGCTTTTTCAGCAAATTCATTCGGTGCAACTGGTTAATGATTTCGCCGTCTACTTCCGAGTCACGGAGAATGTCGTCCGACATAATCAGGTACTGATTACCCCGACCGGTTGCCAGCCACTCAAAAGAGACCTCCAGAGTCTCAGCCATCTTGCGCAGGTTATCCAGGCTCGGACTGCTCATGCTCGTTTCCCACTGAGCCAGGGCGCTGCGTGATACACCGATCAAATCAGCCAGGGCCTGCTGGGAGAGCTTTTTGTCCTTGCGGGAGCACAAAATCCTTGTTGTCAGGTTCATCCTTACACTCACAGAAGGTGGAAATTCAGATGATTTCCTCAATCATTCGGCCGCTGGGCCAAAAGTGTTAGTGCAGTAATGACAGGACTGGCCACGCAAATGCCTGACCAGCGAAGGAAGAGTGTTACAAAGCGAGCATCAAACCGGCGATCGTTGCGCTCATCAGGTTAGACAAGGTACCGGCGGCCACTGCCTTGATACCCATGCGGGCAATGTCCTGACGACGGCTCGGCGCCATAACACCAAGACCACCAAGCAAAATAGCAATGGACGACAGGTTGGCAAAACCGCACAGGGCAAAGGTGATGATGATCTGCGTGCGCTCTGACAGCATCTCAACATTGGCAGCCGTTGCCGCTTCCGGGGTCAGGTAGTTGACAAAGTCCATGTAAGCCACGAACTCGTTGACCACCAGCTTCTGACCAATAAAGCTACCCGCGGTGACAATCTCATCCATCGGAACACCGATCAGGAAGGCCAGCGGGCTGAACAGGTAGCCCAGTACCAGCTCCAGACTCAGGTCAGGGCGATCAAAGAAACCACCAACCCAGCCCATAAGACCATTAACCATAGCGATCAAAGCGATAAACGCCAACAGCATCGCACCGACATTCGCGGCCAGTTTCATCCCGGAAGACGCACCTGAGGCAGCGGCATCAATGACGTTGGCTGGCTTGTCAGCGTCGTCTTCATCACTCAGTTCAGAGTCGTCTGGTGTCTCGGTTTCTGGCTTGATCAACTTGGCCATCAGCAGGCCACCGGGAGCAGCCATAAAGCTGGCAGCGATCAGGTATTTCAGTTCAACACCCATGGCCGCGTAACCGGCCAGCACGGAACCAGCCACCGACGCCAGACCACCGACCATGACGGCAAACAGCTCAGAGTTGGTCATGCGCGAAATGTACGGTCTGACCACCAACGGTGCTTCAGTCTGCCCGACAAAGATGTTGGCTGTCGCGGAGAGCGACTCAGTACGACTGGTGCCCAGCAGTTTCTGCATACCCCCACCGAGAACCTTAACCACCTTCTGCATAACGCCCAGGTAGTAGAGCACGGCAACCAGGGATGAGAAGAAAATAATGATCGGCAGGACATTGATAGCAAAGATAAACCCTACTTTGAAGTTACCGAGGTCACCAAAAAGAAAGCTGATCCCTTGGTTGGCGTAGCTGATCACATCACCGACACCGGCGGACACTGCACCGAGGACTTCCTGGCCAAGAGGAATGTAAAGCACCAAAGCACCCAGCCCGGCCTGAATGGCAAAGGCACCGAACACCGTTCGGGGATTTACCGCTTTGCGGTTATCAGATAGCAAAAAGGCTAATGCCAGCAAGCTGACAATACCTACAAGACTCATAAGTATTTGCATGGGATCCGGTTACCTAACATTGGATGATCAGCATCAGCCCGCGAGCGGGGCGAATCTGAAGATAAAACGCGCGAATTGTATAACCGAAGATACAAAAACAGAACAGTTATCTGACACAACAGCACACTTTTGGCCAGA
>JAQFVO010001320.1 GCA_027942505.1 Endozoicomonas sp.
CCGGGTTGAGATACACAATTCCAGCGTGGAAACGCATGCCGATGCTGCCCTTGCCGGTGCCGTTGCCGGTCAGTGCCTGGGAGTGACGGAGCAGGTGGACGTGCACCACACCCGGGTGACAACCCATGGAGCCGGCGCCCACGCTGCCCTCGGCGGGGGCACCGTTCGGGGTAAGCTGACCTCTTTTGCAGCAACCTGTTCCCAGGTTGAGACCGATGGTTTCGGGGCCAGGGCCGGCATGGGTGCCGGCGTCCTCCTCGCGGATGGTCTAATCACAGACGCGACCGTGGTGAACGGCAGTGTCCGCACCACAGGAGATGGCGGCGATGCGGGTGTTGGCGCCGGACAGATTGAGGAGAACAGCGAGCTCAGAAAAATTAATGCCCTGTACACCAAATTGCATACCGCAGGCAAAAGCGCCAGTGCCGGAGTGGGTGCCGGTAGTCTGGTTAAGAGTAAAATCGTGGCCCGTGTCACTGGGTTTGAGTCTGAGGTGGCAACTACAGGAGACCAATCCAATGCTGGATTTGGCGTCGGGATCATTGATGCGAACAGTGATAGATATCGACTGGCGTATCTGGCATCGGCATACAATGTGATCAAAACCACAGCCAATTCCAGCCGCGCTTCAATGACTGGCAACCTGGCTGCGGGTGGATCGGCTATTGACCAGTATTCCATCACAGTAGATACCTTTGTTAACTCAGTGTTTAAGAACGACTCTGTAACTCAGTACACACTTGACACATTTTGTGACTACGTGGATCGTCGTCTGGTTGCTCGGGACTGCCACATCAACCGCACGGCCCTGCCCGGCAACTGCGCTCCGATTCAGTTCGCCTCACCCCCCAACCTGACTACGCCGTCCGCAGTCTGTAAATTCTATGAACCAGCAGAAGTCACGGTCAGGCCCTCTGTATCAACGAGTTCGCCTGGCAACCAGTCGCTGGTGCCGGTATCTGTGCAGCCTGTGACAGTAACGGTGCCGGTATCTGTGCCACCTTTGACAGTAACCGCATCGGTACCACTGGTCGCAGGCCTTAGTACTGCCACCACGGTTGGCATTGCTGTTGCGGCCACGTTTTTTGTCATCGGCGCAGGCATTGCGGCTTGCTGCTATTATCGCTCCCGCTGCCACACAGAAGAGCCAAAAAAGAAGGAGGAGGAGTCTAGTTATTTATGGGATCTCTGACTCACTGTTTGTTTTCAGCCGCAAGTGCCAGCAACGCGTAAAGGCGCCCGATTCAGCCCGTGCCTGCAATGTGGCCTCATGCTGACTGCTTTCGGTCAGGGTAGTAAGTGCTGCTCCGGCTACGGACTGCTTCTGGCGGGAGCTACGGATCGTTGATGTCTCAGCTGGGAGATTCCTCGTGAATCCTGCCGCAGCAGCATCTTCATCATCAACAACATTCGGGAGGGTATTGTGCAACTGTCTTCTGCTTACCAATCGCTGGCGGCTACGACCAGCGGTTCAGGTTCATTACCATCGGTGACGACAAACACCAGTGGTGTCCTGAGCCGCTTTGCGGTCTCGGTAGCACCATTGTTAACTACTTTTTTTTCTTCACTTTCTCCGGCTTATGGCCTGAATGATAAACGACAAATATCTAATTTTGCCGAGAGCCTGCCTGAGCCCTCCGGGTCGCACGTCAAAACAGACGAGTTAGCACAAAAGGTCAAGTTTGCCTGCAATATCCTTTCCAGCTGGGCGCCATCCGTGCGCGTCGTCAGTGATGCTCTGGCCAATCTCTGCTCCTCCGTCACTCTGGCCCGGGAGTTTGGCCAGGTGCTGGAAGGCAAGAAGGAGAATAAACGACAATCAACACCTGCTGCCATTTCCGTCCCAGCCGGTGCTGCCCTTGCGCTGGTTGCCCTGGATAATCTGGCCGGTGCAGCAGCAGTGCCTAAGTCCGGCGAGCGGGGATCGCCACAAGCCCCGATACTGGTACTCAACAACGAAACACTGGGCAAGATCGGTCAGGATGAAAACTACCCGGCAGATGCCTACTACCTTCAAGAACCGCTTCAGAAATAGTGACCAGTTTGCCGTAAAGCCAGCTAGCCCGAATGTTTCATAAACGCTGCTACAACTCGAA
>JAQFVO010001331.1 GCA_027942505.1 Endozoicomonas sp.
GCCAGCCCTGCGGTTCTTGTATTACCACAGCCATTTGTTATGAAAAAAAGTTCAAAGAAAAATTGCAATTTACGGAATCCATTTCACCCCCAGTCCTATCGGTGATACGGAATTCCGGCTAGGCGCCCCCGGCTGGGCGCCCCCGGCTGGTCGCCCCCGGCTGGTCGCTTGTATCCCCGCCTGACTGGGCCGGGCCGCGCAGGCGAGGCTTTACGCGAAAACATGGGTAAACTCCGGTAAAAAAGTTTTTTCGTGTATGTGTGATTCGTGGTCTGTTGGACAAAGCATCAGAAAAGAAGTTCATGGAGACCAAGGCTGTGATACGTATGGTCAGCATAGATACTGACAGAAGTTTATGAGAGGAACTATCAATGAGCGCAGAGAGTCCTACTAGGCGATGACTCAATGACGCAGTAACTCCATGGATCGCCATAGTCTTCTTCCTTTTTTTTTCGATGTTAATTTTGATGAGCCAGTAGCCTTTTCATGTCAGAATGATTCGGCAGAACCTCAGCTGTACTACCATGGTAGAGTTGTTCATGCACTAAGCTCTCCTTGCCCTGCTTATCTTAATCACTCGCAGACGGACCAGAATAATGCTCACCGTCCACTGAACGAATTTCGTGTTGCATCTCTAGCAGCACAAGCTTTTCCCGGCGGTGTTGATGAATCAGACCTTAACGTCATGCCACAATCAATTATTGATGAGGAGGTGCCGCTGACTATACCAGGCAGTTATCCCGGTAATCAGTCTTGCTGGAACGAACTCGAGATCAGAGAAACAGCACCAGCGAACCATCCAGACCATCGCTTAACGCCTCTTCCTCCCGCACTTGCTAACACACAGGATTCACGACCAGTTGCTGTCATTAACCCGCTAAACCTGCAACAGCCTGTCACTGACAATCGCGCAAACTCAGCAGAAATTGTTGACGATCAATCGTTACTCCCAGGGCAAAAACAGGCGCGAAAAAGTGAGCACCAAAGGATGCCTCAAAAAAACCCCGATGACGCAGAGTGCGAAAAGATGTGTCGCGATACTCGCCTTGAGCGCCAGAAGCAGTACCGAATGCAGCTCAGCAAAGATCCCGCTTACCGAGAGCGTGAAAGGCAGCGCCATAAGCAGTACCGAATGCGGCTCAGCAATGATCCCGCTTACCGAGAGCGTGTTAGACAGCGCAATAGGGAGCGCCGCAAAAATCCCGATTTCAAAGAGCGCGAAAAGATTCGGCAAAGAACCGCCAAATACC
>JAQFVO010000592.1 GCA_027942505.1 Endozoicomonas sp.
GCCCCGGGCAAGAATTTTACCGACCCCTGGGGTGGGTTTACCATCACCACCAATCAGACCGGCGGCGTTAAAGACACGGCCAGTGCGTGGATTGAGGTTGATGTACTTAAGCTCGGCAACTGATTAAAACCACAACAACATCTCGTTTGAGTAACACTTGCATTATCTCATTTTTCCACCATGCTGCCCTGTGATCGGCCGTGGCGCGTTGACGATTTTTCAACGCCATGGCATCTCATCACAGAAAACAATAAATACTGGCTGCCAGAAACGTGTAATTCATCGCACATTTTTCTGGTGGTATGGCAATAGTTCCTGTGGAGGTCCCTGATGGAGGGTGTGGCAAAGTCATTAGATAACTTAACAGCGCCGCTGTGCACGATTTGTGACGCCACTGATGCCAGTTACTTCGGTGGACGTTCGCTGGTAACCACGTCATGCACACCACCTCATCAGTTTCACCTGGATTGTGTTGCCGAAACACTGCTTGAGCAATGCCTCAGCCATCATGGCGAGCGCCTGTGCACCGTCTGTGCCAAGCCAACTGTCTTGCCCTTGAACCGGGCATCCAACCCGCTGGCAGTGGACGCTTGCCTCCATGGCGATCTGCAAGCGCTCAAAATTGCCTTGAAACTCGACCCTGTCATCGCTGAGGGGGAGTTGCGTCCCGACGCATCAGGGCAGCTTTATGGTATTGACAGCAATACTGCCGTGAGCCTGATATTCATCGCTGCCCGACAAGGGCATGTTGACTGTGTACGACTACTAATGGCCAGCGCCTGTGACAAATTCCTCATGAAGGCCTTTTACGCTGCTGCCGACAAAGGTCACATCAGGGTCATGGACTGCCTGATCGACAAGTTGCAGGCCACTGGCAAGGACAATTTTCAGAACATACTCGACAACGCATTGGGAATGTCGGCCGGCACAGAACAGCATAAATCCGTTAAATACCTGCTGGAGAAAGGGGCATCCAGTCTTGATGAAGCCTTGTGCCATGCCGCCAGTTTTGGCTGTGTCGAGAGCATCCGGTTACTGATCAGTTTTGGAGCAAGCACTATCAATAACCTCAACCCAGGCATGATGGCTGCTATCTCAGAAGATCACCCTGAAGCCATGGAAGTATTTTTTGAAACTGGGGCAAGTCCGCTTAATACGCCGCTACTGTGTTGCGCCCTTTGGTCTGATAGCCTCTCGTGTCTGAAACGTCTGATAGAGATGGGCCTGAGTATCAAAGACATCCCCCAAAGTAGCCCTCTGTTGTTCCCGCAATCTGATTACATTTGGCAATCGTACGCTGCCGCGTCGGGGGTATTGGTTATCAGGAAAGACTATTTTATCGACGCACTCAGGAGCCTTGGTGCCAGCATTGGCCAAGGTGAATCCGCGCTGCATATTGCCACCCAACTCGAGGCAACCGGGTGCCTGCCAATTCTTATCAGTAATGGAGTCGATATCAATACCGTTGATGACAACGGCTTTAGCGCACTGCACTGGGGTGCATTGACGGGTAATACCCTATGTGCTGAGATGCTTATTTCGGCCGGGGCTGACATCAACGCCAAAAACCACCGCGGTGATACCGCCCTGCACTTGGCAACTCGTCTGGGCAATTTTGAATACATGGCTGTTCTGATTTCATACGGAGCAGGTATCAACGCGACGAACAACCGCGGCAAAACGCCGATCGACTTTGCCAGCGATGATGACTGCTATACGCTGCTCCTCAACAGTGGATCGTTGCATGGCGGGCAGGTGTTACAAAAAGCCCACCAAGTTAGGACAACCGCTGAAGCTGAAGGTGCTGATACCGAGGTAGGGAGAGTCAATGTATGCAGCATTCTGTGATTCACCATGGCATTTGCCGGCATATCTCGGATGGTGGCACCGGTAGGCCAAACCGAAAACAGGGAAATGGTTTCGGGCTACTCATCTTTCACGACGCATCAGGCCATCTCACCAGGCTCTCCTGCCCCTGCTCGTCAAGCTGCCACCACTCATCCATATCGGCACCCTCCTGCCAGAGGGCACTGTTGCAGCGTACTGCATGCTGACTGAAAGCCTGCAAACTTCTGGCGCACTGAGTATCGTCCTGCCAGGGCGTGCCCGGCGTTTTGAACCAGATACTGGTCCAGACTTTACCCACGGCTTGCTCAACAATCATCACCGGGATGGTTTGTCCCTGGCAGTTGACTTCCAGATCGTGGACGACTCGCCCGCTGTTGATGCTAACCACATCGTCAAACACAGTGCCAAGCCAGGCACGAATGACCTCAAGGGGGAGTTTGCGGACGTACACTTCAATGTCGTCGACGCCAGGCTCAGAATTACTCATTAGTGAAGATCACTTACTCTGCTAACAAACGGCTAAGTATACCCGTATAGATTTCCCGCAGGGTATCAAGATCGTCAGCCCTCACGCACTCATTCACCTTGTGGATGGTGGCATTGACCGGACCAAGTTCCACCACCTGCGCACCGGTTGGGGCAATAAAGCGCCCGTCGGACGTGCCGCCAGCGGTGGATAACCGGGTGTTCAGCCCGGTCACGTCATAAATCGCCTGACAGGCAGCATTGACTAAGCTGCCGGGCCGAGTCAAAAAGGGCTGACCACTGAGAAGCCAGTCAATCTGATAATCCAGCCGGTGACGGTCAAGGATGGCGGTCACTCTGGAGCGTAGCTGCTCTGCGGTGACTTCTGGCGAGAAGCGAAAGTTAAAGCCAATCCGGCATTCGCCGGGAATCACATTGGTAGCGCCAGTGCCGGCCTGAATCTGCGAGATCTGAAAACTGGTGGGCGGAAAAAACTCGTTACCATTGTCCCAGACTGCACCGGTCAGCTCGGTAATTGCTGGCGCTGCGTCGTGTATCGGATTACGTGCCAGTTGCGGATAAGCGACATGCCCCTGAATACCCCTGACCGTCAGGGTGCCATGCAACGACCCGCGCCGGCCATTTTTCACCACATCACCGACGGTATCGGTACTCGAAGGCTCCCCTACCAGACACCAGTCGATGTGCTCCTGACGCGCTTGCAACTGTTCAATCACTTTCACCGTGCCGTTGAACGCCGGCCCCTCTTCATCACTGGTGATTAAAAAAGCAATAGAGCCACGATGGTCGGGATGAGCTGCCAGAAAGTCCTCACAGGCGGTGACCATGGCGGCCAGACTGCCTTTCATATCGGCCGCACCACGGCCGTGGAGCATGCCGTCGATGATAGTCGGCTGGAAGGGTGGATTATCCCACTGCTCCAGTGGTCCGGTCGGCACCACATCGGTATGACCGGCAAAGGCCAGTACCGGTGCCTGATCACCCTTGCGCAGCCAGATATTATCCACATCAGCAAAACGCAGCCGCTCCACAGCAAAGCCAAGGGGCGCCAGGTGCTGGATAAGCAGCTCCTGGCAACCTTCATCGGCAGGAGTGATGGAAGCACGGCGAATCAGCTCCATGGCCAGTTGCACAGTCTTTGATGAGATGGTTTCAGTCATCGGTCGTTTTGTCCGGATTCAGTCCACTGCTGACAGTTTACTCTTTTACCTGAAGCCAATGGAGGATTTCACGCACAAAAGGCTGCTCGCGGTCAGACTTGAACGCCTTGAAAGTGCTTTCCAACCGCCGACGGGTAAAATCAGAAAAAAAGTGTCGGCCCTCTTCGCCCAGACAGATCAGATTATCTTCAATGGCTGACCCAAGCGACGCTCCGCACAGATCGCGCACTGCCTGGCGAAAACTGGCATGGGCATCAAACTGATCTCTTTGCCGGTAAAGATCGGCCAGCGTTGCCAGCGGAATCATCGACAACCATGGCTGAATCATCGGATTAACCGCATGACCACGACACCAGTCGTTCAGCTTCCATGGCCGGCCGGTGAAACTATACAGCTTCAGCCGGTGCTTAAGCCAGTCAGTGTCGTTCACAGGATAGTTATCCCAAAGGAAAGGTTTACGACGGAAGTTGTCTGCCACCTGTTGCAGCCCGTGCTGGTCGTACCCCAGAGAGATAACATGATCACCGGTCCAGAAAATATCAAAACGCGGATCAAGGTACCGGCCCAGGTCAGACCAGTAATTTTCCGGCATCGTGCCGTAAACCCGCTGCAACAGAGGGTCTTTTGAGTAGTAGGTGCCCACAACGATAATCTGTTCGGCGCTGCTGTGCCCGGCAATAAATTCAGCAATAGTCGCCTGAGTTCTGGCCAGCTGATCAATCTCGTTGCTGAAATCATCAAACAACACACACAGAATGTCTGGCGCAAGCCGGTTAATACTGGAGACTTTCTCCTGCAACTGTTGGCGGGTTTTCTGATTCAGCTCGCGCACATTAAAGGGCGTCAGGCCAATACCAAAGCGAACATTTTTTTCTTTTAACGTCGCACCAAAAGTATGCAGCGCATCGAACTGACTTTGTGGCCAGGGCTGATCCCACTGCTCACGCAGGCAGGGGTCATTTTTCGGTGCGTAAATATAAAAATCAAACCCTTTTTGTGCGCAGAAATGGGCATAGGCACTCCTTGCCTGCCATGACCACTGATTTTCCTGATCATAAAGCCCTTCAATCACACCGTACTGAAATGCCATAAGCAATTTTCTCATTGACCGTTTAAAGTACCTTCAACCACTTGGGAGCAGTCCCTGAATTTCCGGGTGAAAGCAGCAGCTAAATCGATACCGTCGTCATACCCGTGGCCGCAAAAAGCATAAAAGCTTTGAACCACGAAGGACACGAAGAGCACAAAGTAAAAGAAAAGCTATTCTTGGTGCTCTTCGTGTCCTTCGTGGTTCCCTTCTTTTCAGGGCTTTTTGCGACGCCCTCCTTCACGAGTGTTTGGTATTTCTACCGTTGCCCCCATGCTTCAGGAAGTTTAAGACGGAACAGATCGGTGGTTACGATGTTTTCTGTTTGTACTCACACAAATCTTCAATAACGCAGCTACCACACTGAGGCTTGCGCGCCTTACACACATACCGACCATGGAGGATCAGCCAGTGGTGGGCATCCATCAAAAATTCCGCCGGCAACAAACGGATCAACCGTTTTTCCACCTCCACAACATCTTTGCCCGGGGCAATACCTGTGCGATTGGCCACCCGAAAGATATGGGTATCGACCGCCATGGTCGGCTGCCCGAAGGCAGTATTTAAAACGACATTTGCCGTTTTTCTGCCCACACCAGGCAGAGCTTCCAAATCCTGACGATTATCAGGCACCCGACCATTATGCTTATCCAGCAGTACCTGACAGGTTTTGATGACATTTTCTGCCTTAGTATTAAACAGTCCGATCGTTTTTATATACGACTTCAGTCCGTCAACGCCGAGCGCCAGAATCGCTGCCGGGGTATTGGCAACCGCGTAGAGTTTATCGGTGGCTTTGTTGACCCCGACATCGGTTGCCTGGGCAGACAGAATAACGGCCACCAGCAGCTCAAAGGGTGTGGCGTAGTTGAGTTCTGTGGTTGGGTTGGGATTAGCAGCCCGAAACCGGGTGAAAATTTCTGTGCGTTTTTCCTTGTTCATCGTGCACCAGAGCGGCTGATTATAGACTGGTCGTGCCTGCACACCCGGCAATTGCGCAAGGCCCTGCAGTACACATTAACATACCATAATAGCGCCGCACTGCGGTTGAAAAAACGTAAGCGTACAAACACGGTAACTGCTCATTTTTTGTAGGTACAAGTGCCTGTTTTGAGAAAGCTGCCCTTGATTTTACTCGTCTGTAGCCAATCACGAACGGAATTCACCTACGAATTTTGAGCAGTTACCAAACACGGAGCAGACTCCCCCTTTCTGTCAAGATCGGACTTCAGCGGATTGGCCACGAATTTCTCTTTCCAAATTCGCGGTATCAGGTCCCGAATATTCCGGGCTGGGTGAAGGCTGATGCGTTGCAGGACATCTAGCATATACTTGTAGGGATCAGTGCCGGCCAGGCGGCAGCTTGCGATGAGCGTCTGGAACACGGCAACATTGTCCGCGCCCCCAGGCGTCCAGCCGAGATACCAGTATCACGTACCAGTTGAGAAACCGACACATTATTGATTGGGTGGCATCATCTTCTGAATGATGGACTCTTTGAACTCTTCGGAATAGCGGGCCATTGATCACTCACTGGCCGTCCCCTGTTTAGGTTTTTAAATTCAGGAGAAGCGACAACTATGTTGGCACAGAGAGATTGTGTAAATTCGAAGTAATTTATTTTTGCACATTGAATTATTAGGCTACCTTTGGCTCTGGGGCTTGGGCATGAGTGTTCTCATTCTCATTTAAGCAACCGAATAGTGGTATTAATGACTGACTATGGATCAGTTGTCTTCTGCATGTGAAGTAGACGACGACGTTTATCTACAAGAACTGTGAGTAGTTCATGATCAAAAATCACTACTACGGATGCCTAGTGAGAATTGTCCTCTTCGTGTCAAGCCTTA
>JAQFVO010000083.1 GCA_027942505.1 Endozoicomonas sp.
CGCCAGGCAGACGTCTGTACTGGGTTACCTGGTCAAAGAGGGTGGTCACATCAAAAGCTGGTATCACCTTGCTAACCTCCTTTACGCCCGTCATAAGCTGCGCCTGACCAGTGCCGATTCGGCCAGCAAAACGGCTGAGGAAATGGGCGTGAAACATAGGTGCTTTATAGAGCAGGACAAAATATCGTAACACCCGGCGTGGCGAGTTAAACCAGGGAACTAAAAATACCATCAGCCATCAAATGTGTAGTTAGTAGTCAGTCTTAAGGTTAAATCGTGGATTTGGCGTCTTTGCAGCCTGGCCGCTCTCTTGATATTCGCCAGGGTCAACGGCCATCACCTGCCGGCTCTCCCTTCGGTGTTGCTTCGACGTTTGCTGCCGGGCAACACGTTTCTGGTGTGCCTGGTAAATCTATTGCCCAGCGCGGGTGCACAGTTAACCGGCGTGGTGATACTGGTTGCGCTGGTTCTGACAGTGAGAATACTGATGCCACCAATGGCCAGCATGAGCCAGAAACAGACGACGATGATGGTTCGTGGCAGGTAGTAACCCGGCGCCAGTCGAGAAGTAAACGGGACAAGTCCGTCGCTCCAGATGGTTGGTGTAGCGGTGCACGAGCAAAAAACAGTGCCTGTGAAAAGAGTGCATCAGCAGGCCGGTTGCCTGAAACCAGTCTGGCAGACAGTGGGGTGGCCCGTCAAAATCTACGCCTGCGGCCTTACCGCAACGACTCGATATCACTGTCGTCCCACGCCTCCTGTTGGTACTGGCCATTATGCATCAATAGCTTCGTCCTGCTGAGCAAAGTGGACTGGAAACCCTTTCACACCGTCATGGAGAAATTACATCTATACGAGCAAACAAGGGTCAAAAGGGATGATTTTCTGCATTTTCATCACCTGATGACCGAGGGGCCGCAAGCCATCAGGAGAGTCAGCAATGCTGTTTTTCTGGTCGGTCCGTTCAAGGTTTTGATGTCCGATGATGCCTGGTCGTCCGATGCCCTTTTGCTGTCGCTGGTGTTTGATCGCATAGTGCCCGGGTTTTTGACCATGCTTGGCGACCGTCTGGTCAACAGTCTGACTGCGGTAAACAATAAACACAATAAGTTGTTCAGGGCAATCACAAAACTGCTCATTCAGATGTGCAAGGAGAATGAGGGCTGGCTGAACAGACTGGGTTGGCAGAAACTCTCCTTGCGCAATCAATGCAATCTGTTTTCGTCCATAGCTTTCTTGTTCAAACAGAGTAACGAGCAAGACTTGATTTGCAACTTGCACCAGCAAGTCAGTGGGTCGTGGTTGGAAAAGCACTACTACGCCACGGTGCAAAGGATATCTTGCAACACCGAATACAAGGATCCGAAGGGTGACCTGCTTGACCTCAGGGCAACCGTTCGTGCTGTGTTTTCATGGCTGGAGGCGCAGATTTTTTCTGTTGGCAAGCCACACGAACGGCCAGAGCTGATTGTCCGTTACGCCGACATTTGTGACGCGTTGCTGGTGGCTATAGACAGCCTTGCACCGCCATCGAGCATGTTGCTGTTCAGCTTGTGGCGGGCCGTTGCCCAGTGGGCGGTTCGCATCCGCATGCACATGACTCGCTACCTTGGGTTTGACAAGGCCATCTCTTTGCTCGAAAAGCTGCTGAAAGAAATTGACCGCTGGCCTGATCTGAATCCTCTGGCTTTTGAATTGCGCATGTCCTTGCTGGGATCCGTGTTGACGAAGTGTGAGGAACTGATGCAAAGGCGCAACGCTGTCCTGTTCTCTCAAGCCTGGCGTGAGTACGTAAAGAAGCTGGAATTACTATTGGCCGAGTGTAATCGATTTATGGCTGACTACCAGCCCCCGTTCGCTACTGATGAATCAGATTATGCCCGACTTAAGGAGGATGCACGGCTGCACCTGAAGCTCAGAGAGTCGGCATTCCACCGTATGGACTGTGAAATTGGTCGATCGGCCAGAAATTTTATTCAGGAAAATCTGCAAGAGTGCCGCAGAGTCTTCAAGAACGGGTGGGACTTGAACCAGACTTATCGGGAAGTCGGTACTATTGAGCTGGCCAAGTGGTATTTTCTGGCCGGGGAGAGCGATGCTGGTGTCAGTACCCTGACGAATGCCTGTTTCAAACGTGTCAAACTAAGTGCGAAAAAGGCCGACCTTCTTGCTCACCATGGCGTGTACCCCGCGGCCGTTGCCGAGCTTCACCATACCAAGGCACTGATGAGAGACTCAGGTGAGACTGATCAGCGCAAACGAGATCAAGTCGATAGCCGCATTGCCATGGCTCAGTTGCAGTGGTACCAGGCCGGAGACGGAACTGACCATTTGATCGAGGCTTACCAACTGTCCGTCGACCTGCTCGGGCGCTGTGATGTGCAGGACAGCGAGGATTTTGAGGGGGTGCTGGTTCACATCGTCAATGCCATGAAAAACAGTGGCCTGAGGTTTGAGGACTTCGCCGGGCAGACGTCGGTACTGGGTTACCTGGTCAAAGAGGGCGGTCGCATCAAAAACTGGCGTCACTTTGCCAACCTCCTTTATGTCCGTCATAAGCTGCGCCTGACCAGTGTCGATTCGGTCAACAAAATGGCTGATGAAATGGGC
>JAQFVO010000132.1 GCA_027942505.1 Endozoicomonas sp.
CAGCTGCTGGTTTTTGCGACTCCGGCTGCCGTAAAGACGGGCAGAAAATACGGTGATAATCTCCAGCACATCCTGAGCCAGCTCTTCCGGTTGGCCGGCCCCCTCAAAGGAAGGCTGATCACCCTGATTGATGATAACCACTTCGCAGTCGCGTGTTTCGCACACAGCGAACACCAGTTCCGCACCAAATCGGAGCAAGCGGTCTTTATGGGTGATGACCAGGCGTTCGACCTGGCCGGATACAATCAGGGACAGCAGTTGCCGCAAGCCTTTTTTGCGGTAGTTCATACCACTGCCGAGATCACTGATGATCTCGTACTGCCAACCTCTGGAAGCGCAGTAAAGCGAAAGAATTTCCTGCTGCCGTTCCAGATCTTTTTTCTGGTCATGACTGGAAACCCGGCTGTAAGCGACCGTCTTGCGCTGCAGGTGTGGAGTCTGTTGCGCCATCAGCTGACTGGCGCTATAACGTCGTTGCCCCCCGGCGGTGCGTTCGGGTACGAGTTTTCCACAAGCCTCCCAGCGACGCAGAGTGGAGAGGGAGACACCTAAATGGTCAGCAGCCTGAGAAATGGAGTAACGGTTGCTCACAACAAAACTTACTCAACTTGAATAGGTTTGACCAATATAGATAGGTTTTTGTTAACTGCAAGAAACCCCCAAACACCAATGTCGAGATGGTTGCCATGCTCACTTCAGATGATCGAGTGACCCTCAGGGATCTTGCTTTAATGGAGCTGAAGTACATTGCGGATGGCCCTGTTTAGGTTTTTAAATTCAGGCGAGGCGACTGGCACAGGGGGTTGCCAGAATTTTCCCGTTTTCCGGTGCCATGACAAACTCTTCAAAAGACATGGGAAAAATACTGGAACCCTCGATAGTCCCCTGGACTAAAAACCTGAGCTAATTCTTAATCTATTGAAAAAAAGACCTGCCTATACTTGTTTCTATTGAGTTCTGCAAGAAGACCGATCTCTGGCAATCCTGAGTCTACGATCCAGATCATCGATCAAACTATACTGAGGCAAACCATTCTCTTCCCTATATTTTTTTAACAAAAACTTAATTTCCCTTGCTACAGGAATACTATTGCAGGCACAGAGAATATGATCAACAGATGCACCTTCCTGATCGACAATTTGAGGATCTGCCTTCCATTCAAGCAGTTGCCTGACCACATCAACATGACCAAACATTGCAGCAAGCATAAGAGGGGTACGCCCATTAGTTCCATTGATACAATCAAATGATTGATTAAGCTGCCATGTGTCTAAGAATAAAGATTTCACAATGTCTAAGTTCCCACTCCTGCATGCCAGTGCAAAGGGGGATATACCAGGATAGAGTTTATCCGAAAATCTAAATGGACACTTACACTTGGAAAGTAACTCTACACCGTAGGTTGATATCATCCTTGTAGCTGCGGATGTGTCACTGTCAGAAAATGCCTTTCCTATCGTTTCCTGAACTTGATAAGCATAAACTCGCCCAAGCAGGGTACCAAACAGTTGACTGGTGGAGGGCTCAGATTGACTGCCTTCTTGATGGTAAATCTGGACATTTGGTTCACATGCTTCGACTCTTGAACCTGTAAAGCTCCCGCTACCCCCATCTTGCCTGCCTGTTGGCAGGAAATCCTCACTGATTTTTTGATCAGGTAAGCCATTTGGTATGTTCATATCAATATCTCTAGATAATTATCACCTGAGTCAATCCCATGCCTGGCAGGATATTCAGATAAATTAAAAGTTCAGGTACGATCGTTAATTAACAAATCATCTATCACATCGGAGCAGCTTTCAAACAGTTCCAGCAACGACCACCATCGAAAATTGCCATATCAGTAGTCACAAATACCAGAGTTGAAGAAAGTTCAGCGTACAATGACAGAAAAACAAGAAAATTAAGAAGAAAAAAAGAAGAAAAAGGACACCCGCTTCTGAAAAAAACCTCCACCTTAGACTGAGATAATTACGGGTACCCAAATCTTCCTTCAAATCAGCTACTTCAATAGCTTTTTCGGCAATGTCGAGAGAAAATCACGAGTCCGCCTTTGCCACCAATCCGGTGAGGATGATGCCTTTCGTTCTGGAAAGTGCACCGGTAATGCCATGATGCACTGGCTATTAATTTTTTTGCAGAATGAACTTATCGCTGAATCTGACAGTCACAGGTGTATGGGAATCCATTCACAACAAACTGTCTCCATACAAACAGCAACTACACATTAACAACAACTTCAAATAGATTTTTGCTAAATGGACTACAA
>JAQFVO010000148.1 GCA_027942505.1 Endozoicomonas sp.
GGATAGGCTACTTCGGTAGATTCTATGCATCGATGGCTGAAAATGCCCTTTACTATGTGGAAGATACTCTGGTGCGCTGGGCTATGGGTAAATATAAGAAATTGAAAGGGCGCAAGGCGAAAGCTGGCCGATGGCTGGCGAGCATTGCAAAGAGAGTCCCGATGTTTATGGTTCACTGGCAGATATGTCAGAAACCAACGGTTGGGTAAGAAGAGCCGGATGAGGGGAGACTCTCAAGTCCGGTTCTGTGAGCAGCGGAAGGGGAGGTTCCTACCGCTGACTCGACAGGCACAAAGTTTTTTCCGGGCCTGCTCAGGCTACGCCCCGCAGACAAAAAGGCTTCCTTTGTGCCTTGGTGTCTTTGTGGTTCAACGCTTTTTTGCTTTTCGCGACAGCCTCATCATGGGGGTGTCGCAAAAAGCCTGAAAAGCCTTGAACCACGAAGGACACGAAGGTCACAAAGGAAAAGAAAAGCTCTTCTTTGTGCTCTTCGTGGTTCCCTTCTTTTCAGAGCCTTTTGCGACGCCCTCATCATGCAGTGGAAAAACAGAGGCGTATTCCTGTTGAGGGCTGGTCGTTCACGTTATGATCAATTGCCGACAGGGGCTGGTGGCCCAGACAACTGCCGCCAGCTTACTGACGCAGCAGGCAATCGGGCCATCTGATGACTCATTTCATTCCCACTGGCTGAGTGCGGTGGGGGTAATGATCTCTGGTTTTCAGGACATTTCTCATGAACGTCGATAATGTTGTGATGGAACTGATCAGTAAATCCGGCGAAGCCAAAAGTCACGCGCTTGAAGCCCTGGTACACGCACGCGGCGGTCATTACGATAAATCTGAAAAATCCCTCGCTGCTGCGCGCGAGGCGGGCAGGCTGGCCCATAAAGTCCAGACAGCCCTGATCGCTGCCGACAATGGCGAAGGCAAGGTACCCATTAACCTGCTGATGGTTCATGCACAGGATCATCTGATGAACTCCATGCTGGCACAGGATATGGTCGAAGAGATGATCCATCTCTACCAGAGAATGGACGACCAATAATGTCTTTAACCAATTGAACACGGCGATTTTCCAAACCGATCTTCGGCATCCGCCATGCTGTTTGCGAACAGATGCCCAAAGCGAATGGAAAATACTTATCCGCGTACGTTTACCCAAAGTTTAATCAGACTGGCATCAGGAGATAGTAATGGCGAGCATAAAGGATGTGGCTGAATTGGCCAAGGTTTCCAGGGCAACGGTATCCCGGGTCCTCAATGAGACAGGCCAGATCAGGGAGAGCACCAGAGCGTGCGTACATGAGGCGATGAAAAAGCTGAATTACCGCCCGAACCCTCTGGCTCGTTCACTGGCAACCTCCTCCTCAAACACTGTTGGACTGGTGGTCACCTCTTACCGGGGCTCCTTTTTCTCCGAACTGATGGCAGAGGTTCAGGAATCGGTGGATCAGCAAGGTAAGTTGCTGCTGGTCAGCCGAGCCCACCGCTCCCGCGACACTGAGCTGCGAGCTATTGAACGACTGAAGGATATGCGCTGTGATGGCCTGATCCTTCATGCCCGTAATTTGTACGACGAAGAGCTACGGGTGCTGGCAGAGGATAAAACACCGTTCATCCTTCTGGACCGACAGGTTGAAGGCCTGGAAGATCGCTGTGTTACATTTGACCATGCGGAGGCAGGCAGGATGGCTGTTAACCATCTTATCGAGCATGGTCATCAAAAAATCGCCTGTCTGGCAGGTCCCAGGAAACGATTGACGGCACAGCTTCGCTTTCAGGGCTACCAGCGGGCACTGCGTGAACACGGTATCGAACCGGATGAGTCGCTGGTCGCTGAAGCGGATTATGACCGGATAGGAGGTCGTCGCGCCATGGCCGAAATTCTGGCACGGCACTCAGACATTACTGCCGTTTATTCCTGCAGTGAAGAGATGTGCGTTGGTGCTTTTGACCTGTTCAGGGAGCGCAACATAACTGTTCCGGGCGATATATCCATGGTCAGCTTTGACAGTGTTGACGTCTGTACCATCTTAACGCCCGCGGTAACCACTGTGCACTTTCCCATCAAAGAGATGGCAGTCCGTGCATCAGCAGCACTATCAGCGCTGTTAAACCAGCAGACGTTGCCGGCACCGGAGATCTTTGCACCACAATTGCGACTGAGACATTCCGTCCGTACGCTTGATTGACGTTTTATCATCTGAACGGTCACAGGCAGATTATTCATCTTGCCTTGTGAACCATGAAAATTGCACGAAAACCGCACAGCTTTGCTTTTTCACGGTAAACGGCACAGGCTCTCAGCTGACACTCCCCGCCTTATCGGGCTGTCTCTTGGTCACAAATATTGGAACAGGAATGTAAGTCCGGCAGACGGGGTCCGCGCAATTCCTGTACACAACGGTGAAAGAGCCCCCCCTCTCTGTCATCCCGTACATGGAGGATCCACATCACAGGGAGGTGAATGCCCGGACAGATGGCTATCCCTGCCGGTT
>JAQFVO010000223.1 GCA_027942505.1 Endozoicomonas sp.
AAAAAAGTGTTCATTGGCTGAAAAGTGCGATACATTAGGCAGCCTTTTTTCGCTTTGTACCTCATATTTGCGATGTGCAGAGCTGTTTTGGGAAGTCCGAGTGCTTCGTTTCCTGCAGTAAACCTGGTTGATTTTTCCAAACCCCAACGACCCGGTTTATCCTTTATCCATGCAGGCCAAGCTTGTTTTCAAGCCTCTCCAACGCAGTCGTGGACCTTACCGATGGCCCGGGAATAAACCGGATGGTGGCATCAGAACGTCCATGGCTTGTCAGTCTTTCATAGCCTTGCCATTTTTTTCTGTTTGCTGGTGGCATCGCCACGCAGCCGCAAACCGTTTTTCCCAGACAGAATTCATTTTGTGGAGTATCAAATAAATGACGGATACCAGTAATTCGCTGACGTTTGCGGACCTGCCCCTGTCGGAAGCCGTTATCAAAGCAGTACAGGACGTCGGCTACGAAAGCCCGTCGCCCATTCAGGCGCAGAGTATCCCTTACCTGCTGGAAAGGCGTGACCTGTTGGGTCTGGCCCAGACCGGTACCGGTAAGACGGCAGCATTTGCCCTGCCACTGCTCTCTAACATTGACCTGAAGCAGCGCGATCCTCAGGTTCTGGTGTTAACCCCCACCCGCGAGTTGGCTATCCAGGTGGCCGAGGCGTTTCAGCGCTACGCCAGGCACATGAAAGGTTTCCATGTTCTGCCTGTTTACGGTGGTCAGGATATGCGTGGTCAGCTGCGCAGTCTGCAACGTGGTGCCCATGTCATTGTCGGTACTCCGGGGCGCGTTATGGACCACCTGCGTCGTGAAAGCCTCAGGCTGGAAAACCTGAAAACCGTCGTACTCGATGAAGCGGATGAAATGCTGCGCATGGGCTTTGTCGATGATATCGAGTGGATCATGGAGCAGACGCCGGAAGATCGTCAGGTTGCCCTGTTCTCGGCCACCATGCCTTATCAGATTCGCAAGATCGCAGACACTCACCTGAAAGAACCTGCCACGGTGGAGATTCGTGCCAAAACTGCCACCGTCGATACCATCAGCCAGAAGGTGTGCATGGTCAGCGGTTTTAACAAGATTGATGCCCTGACGCGCATCCTGGAGGTGGAGCCTTTTGATGCCATGATCATCTTTGTGCGCACCAAAACCGCCACCGTGGAGCTGGCCGAAAAGCTCGAAGCCCGTGGTTTTGCTGCCGCTGCCCTTAATGGTGATATGAGTCAGGCGTTGCGTGAAAAGGTGGTCGAGCGTCTCAAGAAGAAGTCGCTGGATATTTTGATTGCCACCGATGTGGCCGCTCGTGGCCTGGACGTCGAACGCATAAGTCACGTGGTTAACTACGATATCCCTTATGATACCGAAGCGTATGTACACCGTATTGGCCGTACCGGCCGTGCCGGTCGTGAGGGGACGGCAATTCTGTTTGCCACTCATCGTGAGCGGCGCATGCTGCGCGCCATCGAGAGCGCTACACGACAGCGAATTGATACCATGCGTCTGCCATCCATGAGTGATGTGCGTGATATCCGTATCAGCCAGTTCAAGGAAGATGTACTTAAGGTGATGTCCATGGGGGATGAGCTTGAGGTGTTCAGGGAGATCGTTGCCGAGCTGGAGCAGGAAAATACCCTGAGCTATGAAGATATGGCGGCTGCCCTTTGCTTTATGGCACAAAAGGAGCGTCCATTCCCGGACGCCAAAGAGCCGGAGCCAACTCGCCGTGAAAGTCGTGAAGGCCGGGAGCGTGGCGAGCGTCGTGACGGTGAGCGTCGCGGTGGTCGTGAGCGCAGCAATGAGGGGATGGTTCGCTACCGGGTTGAATTAGGCCGCGATCACGGCATTAACCCGGGTGACCTGGTCGGTGCTATTGCCAACGAAGGCAAAATTTCTGGTCAGAGTATCGGTCATATCAGGCTGTTTGACAGCTGCTCTTCGGTCTACCTGCCAGAAGGCATAGCGTCGTCGGTTCTTGATGTGCTCAAAGACGCCAAAATCCGCAACCGCCCTATGGCACTGAAGCCGTGGGTAGATGATGGTGTCCCGATGGAGCGTCGTGGCCGCCGGGAGGCTGGTCGCCGTGACAGTAGTCGCGGAGTGCGCCGCGAGGGTGGTCGGGTCCGTCCACGTCGTGGCAATGACGGAAACCGCTGATATCTCAGGCTGCCATTGACGTTCATCGCCAGCCCGCCGGCTCAGGCCGGCGGCAAAACATGAAATAACACGGCAAAGAAATGGCAGGCACAACCACCGAGAACAAACAGGTGCCAGATTGCGTGATTAAAAGGCAGTTTTTTCCAAAGATAAAAAAAGGTGCCGAAGGTATAGAGCAGTCCTCCGGCCAACAGCCAGTATATACCCCTGACAGAGATGCTGTCGGTCAACTCTCTTGACGCTACTAAAACCAGCCAGCCCATCAATATATACGTGCTGACGGAGAGTTTTTTGTACTTTGAACCGAGCAGCACTTTAAAAATGATCCCCATTATTGCCAGGGTCCAGATGACGGCGAACAGTACCCAGCCAGTTATGCCTCTCATGCTGACAAGCAGAAAGGGCGTGTAGGTTCCGGCTATCAGCAGATAAATAGAACAGTGATCCAGTATTTTGAATACGCTCTTGGTTTTCGGGTGTTGCAGGCTGTGGTACAAGGTGGACGCCAGAAACAGCAGTATCATGGTACTGCCGTATATGCTGAAGCTGACCACCCGCCATACGTCGGCCTGGTATGCAGCAAAGGTAACCAGCAGTGTCAGGGCGGCGACGCTCAGGAGGGCACCGAGCCCGTGCGTGACGCTGTTGGCAATCTCTTCGGCCGGGCTGTAACTGTTATTGAGAAGAGGTTTTGCTGTCGTTGATTTCAATTCCATAAGCCGCTGATTCATTTTGCACCGATCATACTTAAACTTGTTCGGGAATGCATAGGAATTATTCTCGCTTAAATTTGCATGGCAGCACTACCTGAAGATCGACTACTTTATTTCTATCAGTTGCTGTTTTGCTGGCTGATTAGTGGGCCATGTTTTGCCAAGGTTAAGCCGCTCTGTTCCGGACACTCTCCCTCTGCAGGCTATCGCTGATGGTCACTTTCTGGTTTCCTTTTTCTAATTCCCGCATCTGGAGTATGACATGAAAAGGTTGATTCGCACTTGTATCGTTTTGTCAGTCGGCGCTGCTCTGTTTGGGTGCAGTACCCACAGACTTACCGGGGTTGAACCGCAGCTGGTTGAGAATAAAACCTGGGTATTGACGTCCATGAACGGTGAGGCGGTCTCTGGTCCGAGAGTTACCATGGTGTTGCGCCCTGCCAGTGCTGAGGATGGCCGGATTGGTGGTCATGCACAGTGTAACCGCTATTTCGGCAGCTATCAGGTGGCGGACAACAAAATCAACTTCACCCCGATGGGCAGCGGTCGGGCAGCGTGTCCGGCACCCTATATGACCAAAGAGGCCGAGTACCTGTCGGCTTTCCCGAAACTGGATAACATCACCTTCAAAGGCCACGAGCTGATTCTGGGTTGCTGTGACAATGAGCCCCGGTTGAAATTTGTTTCTGAGTCTGCTGTCGTCAGTGGTCAAATCTCAGCCGCCCGGGGCAAATTCACCCCTGGCTCGGAGATCATCGTCGTTTTGCAAGACCGCGCCAAACCCCAGGATCCGGCCGGGGTCATTGGCATCGAGCGGATCTCCGTTGGCAGAGATGCTGATGTGGTGAACTACGAGGTGAAATACGCCCCTGAGCTGGTCAATCCTGACACCGACTACGAGGTGCTGGCAGAAGTGATCGAGAACGGCCAGGTGGTATTTTTCAGTATTGAAAAACCCTTCGTCAATCTTCGCTCCGCCCCGGCAGAATCCTGATCACTATTGTTCCACAGCGGCTCTTCGTACAGGGATTGTACGGTGATGCCCGCGTATTACGTCTTTTCTCAACCGGTTGTCTTGGTGAGCGAACATGCGGTTTTATTATCAACGCCTGCTGACAGGTGCCAGGCAGTTCCATGGCTAGAATAGGTCGAACGAATCACCTCAAAGTGGTCAATATTCTTGATTTTGGCGCCTTTCTTGATGGCGGGCAGCTGGATGATATTCTGCTGCCAAAGCGTTTTGTGCCTCAGGGCTGTCAGATTGGTGATGAGCTGGAGGTGTTTGTCTACCTGGATTCTGACGACATTCCCATTGCCACCACATTGCGGCCGAAAGCCCAGGTTGGGCAGTTTGCCTGTCTGAAAGTGACTGATACCAACCGGGTTGGTGCCTTTCTCGACTGGAATATGCCCAAGGAGCTGCTGGTTCCCTTTAGCGAACAGAAGGAGCGGATGGTTAGAGACCGGTTCTACGTGGTTTATGTTTACCAGGAGCAGCAAAGCTACCGCATTGTTGCTTCATCCAAAATTGGTAAATTTCTGGACCCCGGCACACACCGTTACAGCAGTGGACAAGCGGTTTCCCTGATGATTTGTGACCGTACCGATATTGGTTATACAGCGATTATCAACAACTTGTCCACAGGCTTGCTGTTTGATCAGGATATCGACCGTCCGGTGCGGATGGGTATGAAGCTCGATGGTTTTATCAAACGCGTCAGGGCCGATGGGAAGTTGGACGTATGCCTGAAAAAACCGGGTTTTGATCAACAGGCTGTGCTTGATCTGAGCAACGCCATTGTGGCACGGCTCGAGGCTGAGCACGGGTTTTTGCCCTTTAATGATCGAACCGATGCGCAGCTGGTGCAAAAGGAGTTTGCCGTCAGTAAGCGACTATTCAAGATGGCAATCGGAGGACTGTACAAGAAGCGCCTGATTCGCATTGATGAAGATGGTATACGGCTGCAATAGTCGATCTGTTTCCCGGGTCCACGTTCTGCAGGCTCCATAATCGTGATTTACTCCTTGCTGGCAATCAGCCTGCGGGCGTCGGCTGGCAGATCGGCCACAGTTCCAGTAAACTGGGTCGGTTTTGTCTCTGATTAAGAGATCTATCCTTGCTTTTACAGGTGATTAAATGGGCAAATTCTACACCCAGACCAACCTTCAGATTGACGACAAGAAGGCCTACCAGGTATTTGATGGCAAGAAGCAGGCGCGATTGGGCACGGTGAAAAACCCTGCCTGCATATCGGTTCAGACGCCTGAGCGCAAAGCGGAGCTGGAAAAGGAGTTTGCCGACAACGGTTGGTTTTGTACCGTCAATGTGAACGAAGAAGCACCAGAAGATATCAGCGCTTTGCAACTGCTCAAAGGTACCCCAAAAACCACTGTGCTGGAAAAAATACCCGGCCGTAACGACCCCTGCCAGTGTGGTAGTGGCAGGAAATACAAGAAGTGCTGCGGCATTACACGATAGATTTTGCAACCCCGCCCTGTCCCACCCCCAAGAACTTCAATGTTCAGTTCTGACGACAAGTTTGGTAAAAAAAAAGAATCCGGTACATTATCAGAGGCGGCGGGTCATTTCGTTAGCGACTCAGCCGACCTGTGATAATAACCGAGGTATTTCATCGGCAGGCAATAATGATGAAACACCAGGTTTGCGCCCCTTCGGTCGAAAGACATTTTTGGCTTTCGTTTTATCAAACAGGCGGAGTGAACATGAAAAGTCAAACGCTTGGGAGTTGCCTTCTGGTTGCCGGAACGTCCATCGGTGCCGGTATGCTGGCCTTGCCGCTGGTGTCTGCACTGACCGGTTTGGGATGGGGTATTGTCCTGATGTTTTTGATGTGGGGGCTGTCAACCTACGGCGGACTGCTGATTGCCGAGGCATGCCGGGCCTGTCCGGAGGCTGACAATCTTCATGGTGTTATGGGCCGGTTAATGGGACCGGTTGGGCAGGTTGTTGCCGTTTTGGCCATGCTGTTTCTCTACTACTCGCTCTGTGCCGCCTATATTTCCGGGGGGGCTACGGTGCTGAGCAGCCTGCTGGCCAGGGAGGGTATTCATCTCCCTTTTCGGACCACGGCCACGGTTGTGGTGCTATTGGTGGCAGTGCTGGTGGTGACTGGCACTCGTGTGGTGGATGTGGCCAACCGGGTGATGTTTGTGCTGATGCTGGCACTTTTGTTTTACATCATCTCGGTGTTGCTGCCGATGGTGAATTTTGACCACCTGACTTTGGCTGAAGAGCGCTCTGCCGGTGTCCTCGTTGCTGCCTTGCCAGTGCTTTACACATCCTTTGGTTATCACTGCGCAGTTCCCACGGTGGTTCAGTACGTGAAAGGAGCCCCGCACCGGTTTCGTTATGCACTTATTGGCGGCAGCGCCTTACCTTTTTCTATCTATGTGATCTGGATGATTGTGGTAATCGGCGTGCTTTCGACAACCGCGGTGGTGGCCATGGCCGGGAGCCAGGAGAGCGTGACATTGTTGATGGACGCCATCGGTAATCATGCGCAAAAAACCAGTTTCGATTATCTGATTGGCGCCTTTGCCGGTTTCGCCCTGGGGACCTCATTTCTGGGCGTTGCCCTGGGGCTGTTCGATTACCTTGCTGATGTCTTTGGACGTTCCAGCCACCTTTGGGGACGAATAGAAACCATTGTTCTGACGCTGTTGATTCCTCTGCTGGCTGCCATCTTCATGCCAGGCAGTTTTGTCTCTGCTTTGGGTTATGCGGCTGTGGCCCTGGTGGTGCTGGCGGTTTTTATTCCTGTAGCACTGGTTTGGAAGGTGCGAAAACTGCATATGCCTGAACCCTATCAGGTTGCCGGAGGTGTTCCCGCCCTGGCGCTGGCCGTGGTTATTGGTGTGCTGGTGATTGTCGCCCAGTTTGCCGTGGTTACCGGACACTTGCCTTCGGTTGGTTGATGATTGTCCGTCGTATAAAGGCTATTGCTATCAAACAACATGGACAGGTTATGAGCGGGTGGTTGGTCTATATCATTCTTGCCAGTGATGGCACTCTTTATACCGGCATTACCACGGATATTGTCAGAAGGTGGCGACAACATTGTGGTGGCGCCGGTGGTGCGCGCTTTTTTCGGGGGCGTAAGCCCAGGCAGTTGGTTTACCTGGAGTCAGGCCATGATCGGGCGTCGGCCAGCCGGCGCGAAGCGGCCATCAAAAAGCTGACTCGCCGGCAAAAGCAGGCTCTGCTCAGTGCGCCGGAAAACGTCTGCCACAGCTGGGCAGAACAACTGGCCTCATCGTTCTGATCGGTGCTGACCTTTTTGAGCGTTATTTAGTTCCGGGCAATCAGTGATTTGTGGCGTACTGCAAAATATGAATTACACTGAGATACTGAGTTTTTTCGCTGAGTGATTCAGAAGCCTGTCCGTTGCCTGGTTGCATTTAAGCCAAAAGAGCTAAACGGTTATGATGCCGGCAGGTGTCTGGAGGATTGGTGTTCTGGTGCCGGGTTGCTCTGAGCGTTTTTGTTCAGCATATAGAATCACTGTTCAACGTTAATTTTTAATTCTGATTATTCTGACAGTGACGTTCTCAGCACGGTTACAGGGCGAGATCCTGATTGTGAATGTGGCGGCATTCAAAGCTCCCCCTGTTTTGCTGAATGTTTTCTACATTATCAGTCGAGAATCCGTTCCTGCGTTGCGGGAGCCGGGTTTTTTGTTTATCCGCCTGAGCATTTGTCTGAATAGTGGTGTAAATGGCAACGTGAGAAAGCATTCTGTGAGAGGTGAGATATTATTGGTTGTTACCGGTATACGCTCCTGTCGACTTCCTGCCGCTGCAAAAGAGTTTTCAGGGGGGCGGTCTGTTCGGCAGCCGCATTGGCGTTGTGTTTTCAATTAACAATTAACTTCACTTTTATTTGATAGTTCTATTGGCAAGATTGGTTTAACAATGAATATTTTTGATGAAGCGTTCAGTGCCCTGAAGTCCAAGGTTCAGGTCCGCAAGTTGTTCCACGACACTCATGCTGAGGATCTTCAGCGGGTGATCAGCCGTGTCGAGGCGATCTATGAAGAAAAAATAGTGGCTCAAGAGGAAGTCGAAAAGCAAAAAGCCCGTAAAAAGGAGGCGCTTGAAGCCCTTGCCAAGCAGATGAAAAAGCTCGGGCTTTCGCCTGCCGATATGAAGGCCGTGGTGGACGATAAAGGTGCTGACAAGCGCAAAGGCAAAATCCGCCAGCGCTATTTATTCCGATACGAGGCCACTGACGGTTCTTCGGTCGATTGGGAAGGTGCAACAACAGGGCGTGTTCCGGCAGACTTTACCGCCTACCTGGAACGTACTGGCAAGGATCGCAAATCCTGTATTGTCAAAAAGCTGTAGCTGGACTGAGACCGGCCTGGCGTTGTTAACGATTCAGGCGCTGGTCAATCATCTTCTGTAAATCGGCTTCGCTGACAAAGCCAGGAATGATTTCATCGGGGAAGACCAGTGCCGGTGTGCCGGTGATGCCCAGCTGCTCGGCCAGCTTGATGTTACTGTCCAGCTGTTGATAAATGGTGGCATCGACGGCCTCTGCCAGAGTTTGCAGATCGAGTCCCTGAGATTCCACCGCATCAGTGATGGAGCCAGTGTCGTGGCGACCTCTGGAATAGGCAATGAACTGATTGTGCAGGCCCATGTAAGCATCATTACTGCCGTTGGCCAGATTGCGCGCTGCCAGTGACAGGGCTGCTGCCTCCCTTGAGCTTGGTCCCAGGATCGGCAGGTCCTTGTAAATAATTCTCAGGGTGGGATTGCTCTTGACCAGTGCTGCCAGTATCGGACTCTGGCGTTTGCAGTAACCACAGTTCAGATCACCAAAGTAAACAATACTGAGTTCAGGCTCAGCAGCGCCACTATAGGGGTCATTGGGGTTGCGGAAAAGTTCGGCATTACTGCTGGTCAGTGCCGAGTTTTTTGCCTGGGTTCTGGCAATTTCCTCTCTTTTTTTCAGCTCGTTGACCACTTCGATAAAAATTTCCGGTTGTTCCAGCAAGGTTTCACGAACCAGTTGCTTAACCTGCTGTTGTTGCTGCTTATCCAGAGTGGCTGCGTGACTGCTAAAAGACATTATCAGCGCTGTCAGTATTATTGTTTTTTTCATGATAGCGTCCGTTTTATGGGGAAATTATCCTTATGTCTTACTGATCATACCGGTTTGGATGGTGTTGCAAAAGTGCTTAAGCCACAACTCTT
>JAQFVO010000255.1 GCA_027942505.1 Endozoicomonas sp.
ACGGAGACACAGAGGAAAAGCTTTTTTCTCTTCTCCGTGTCTCTGTGCCTCCGTGGCAATTTTCTTTCACGGCAAAGAAGAGATTTTCTTTTCCTCCGTGCTCTTAGTGTCCTTCGTGGTTCCATCTTTAACTTCCCGAAGCGGAAAGTAGGTGCTTAATGCCTACCCAAGTCTCATGTTGCTACATCGTCTGTCAATTCTTTGATGTGTTTTACCAACACTTTAGACTGCCGTCCGCGGTCGTACTTTGCCTTAAGCTCTTCCGGCAGACGATCGCAGGAAATTTCGGTAAATCGTCGTTCAATGAACCAGTGGCTTGCCTGTGTGGTCATGGCATAGATTTTGTCGATCTGCTGATGTCTGGCTAATAATTCAATATGTTCCAGCAACAGGTCACCCCGCTGAGCATTACGGTATTGAGCGTGTACCACCAGACAGGCTAATTCAGCGCTGCTGCAATCGTGTTCAGCACAGGGATGCAGTGAGGCACAGCCGACAATCATGCCGTCAATTAATACGACGATGAACAGATTTATCTCACGCTCCAACTCATTTCTGGCCCGATGGCGCAGAATACCCTGCTGCTCAAACGGCTGTATCAGCTCAAGTATGCCGCCAACATCGTCAATAGTGGCGGTTCGTACCTGCTCATAATGATCTTTGCTGACCAGCGTACCAACACCGTCGCGGGTGAACAGCTCCAGCAGCAGTGAACCATCCATTTGATAACTGATGATTTGCGTCCGCTCCACATCGCCAGAGCATGCCTGAATTGCAAACGACAATAGACGTTTTGATTCACCGTGAAGGGAATCAATTATTTTCTTGCCCTCATGGGGCGACAGGCGGTTGATTCGCTGGCCATGTTTGTTATTAATCCCTTGTTGTTCACTGTATAAAACCAGCTTTTGTGCCCCGAGGCTGATGGCTGCACAGGTGGCGACATCGGCAACCTCCATATTGAAAATTTCTCCAGTGGGCGACAGGCCGAGGCAAGAGAGCAGTACTACATAGCCGCTGTCCAGTAAGTGATTGATGGCAACATCATCTACTTTTCGTACTGCACCAGTGTATTGAAAATCTATCCCATCAAGCACACCAAGCGGTCTGGCCGTGACAAAATTACCGCTGACCACCCGAATACCGGCACCGTACATTGGTGAGCTGACCAGTCCTATAGACAGTCTGGACTCAATCAATGCCCTCATATTGCCTACGGCATCTTTAATGCACTCCAGACTCTTTTTATCAGTAATGCGTCTTTCGTGATGAAAAAAGGATTGAATATTCCGCTCCTGCAGCTGGTTATCAACCTGCGGCCGGGCACCGTGAACCAGTACCACACGTACCCCAAGACTGCTCATCAGGGCAATATCGCTGATGATGTTCACCAGGTTACTGTGTGCAAGTGTTTCACCGCTGAGCATGATGACAAAGGTTTTACCTCGATGCGCATGAATATACGGCGATGACTGACGAAAAAAGGTAACGTATTTTTGCGCATTTTCTGCTTCATGTTCCGGGAATGAATCGTTGTTCACAAAGCCCCCCAGTTAAGCTGAAGACGCCTCAGGGACGCTACATTAACAATGACTTGAAACTGCTGAGACTTCATAATAAAGCCACCCATTGCAGGGAATCACGACAGTTTAGACCTATCAACCTTTAAGTGAAACATAACCCTGCGATCCTAAATACATAAACTGTCTGCCTGTATCTCTTAATTTTTGCACATCACCTTCAATGATTGCCCTGTATGCTTTTTCTTCCAAAATTATTCTTTCAATACAAAGAGAAAAAATGGACACCTCTTATTCCCCGTTGAGAAATTTACGGGAAGAATTTGATGGGGTGACTGTTTTCTCTCCCTGCTTTCCTTCCCGACAGACAAATAACTGACGAACATTGACTCTTGGCGTTTTCGGCACATTCTGCGAACTTTGCAACAGTCGTTTTGTCAAAGCTGGTCTTGTTGTCGTGGATGGGAGGTGCTCGTTGGCAACCAGTAAGGCGGGTGAAGAAGAGTATAAGGTCGTTGGTTTTTTGTTTAATTATTGCGTCGGGTGCGCTGGCTTAGTGGTTGTCTTTCCCTTGGGAAGGCTTCCCTCAGGAATTGTCCTGAAATGTGGAAATTATTTTAAGACAGCTCCTTAGCACGGCGCCTCGTTACCTTAAGGTGATTTGTGATGCTGCCAATGCAGTCCGGTTTTGCAAAGCTTTTTCAACCTTGGCAACCCCGGGTCATTGAAGAACCTGCTCAACTCGACCAGCACCAATTCATCGAGCTGCCGCCGGTGAGCAGTTATCAGCAACTTCTCAATGCCCCGGACTTTCCCGCCATTCAGAGCCAGTTCCTGGGTGAAATACTGGAACTGAAGCAACTTGCCCATCAATACGTGAATCACCATTACGACCGGGCGCTGGATGTTTTTCGCGCAAAGATTATCTGTACCGGGTTGTCTATTCCTGACGACCGGCTGCCCATTTATCGTGAGACCCGTTTTCAGATTCATCAACTGATATTGCTATTACGCCGTCATCGTCAGGATCATTTGCCGGCAACCGCCGAGGCACGTCCCAAAATGGCCAGTGATGACTATATCACGTCAGTACTGCACGATTGTCTTGATGGCATCGATCTGTGTCTGTCGGGCGTCCACAGTCGTTTTTCCACTGCTGTGCCGAATCTGGAGGCTGCCCGTGCTACAGAGTTTGACGGTAAGTTGTATAAAGTCAGAAATGATCTGTTTCGTCGCTTTGTTCAGTCTTTCATAGTGCAGTTGCGGCGGGAGGGCTGCCGTGTACTTACCATCATGGAAATCCACTGGTTCAACGGCCTTTACAATCTGTACTGCGAAAATCTGGCACTGCCACTGATTGTCGATTCACTGGCAAATCATTATCTGACCGATGAGAATCTGGCTCGCTATTTGTCGGCCGCCCCACTGTCGGTCTGTGCCTTTACCATCATGCAAACATTGGTTTCTGACTGGTCTGAGCAGATGGCGGCTGCCCTGGCCAGTATTGGGTGCAGCCACTGGCTGACCGGACCTGTGCGCAGCGATGAAAATACGACGGCGGGTGTCAATATTCTCAATAACCAGGTATTGAGGCCCATCAACAATATGACGGGGAGTAGCAATCCACTCAATTTTATGACGGTGATTGACAGCGTGGGTGATGACAGCTTTCACCTCAAACGACATCACGAAAAAATGTTTGCCTGGGCCTGCAAACATCTCTTTGCTGGAAATACCACTGTGTTTGCCACCGTCAACGGCGGCGCGAGCGACATGTATATCGGTACCATCGGTCACATCTATTTCTGGGTTTTCCACTCCAGCCAGCGGCTGCACACCGGGCAGGCATGGGGTTTGCCACCGGAGCTGGACCTGTCTGTACAGTTGCCTCATTTGCAGACCATTGATTTCAGCACCTGGCCTGAAACCACTGCGCTCGCTCTTTTGACTCAGGCGCTGGAACAGACAACCGATGGCAGGGATGTTGCAGCGTTCTTCCTCAACCCTGAAGTGGCCAGCCAGTTGGCCATGTTGCCGGAATTCATCAGGCAAAGCCTGTCGGCTCAGCTGAGGGAAAAGCTGTTGTCTGCTGGGGACTCGTTCCAGCAGGCACTTTGCCATCAGTTGTGCCACTATATTGCCGGCTGTACAAATCTGTGCTTTAGTACAAAACCGCTCGACTGGCTGATGGACACGCTATTACTCCAGCCGGTTTTATACCTGTTAAAGCAACACGGCATAGACATTGCCCAGCTCACGGCACACCTGAGCTGCTGGCAGATCAGCACTTTCACACCACAGCAGATGAGAGAACTGCTGACGCCCGGGGACTGCCAGCGACTATTTTGCGATGCCCTTGCACATGAACAGGTGGATAACCTCTGCCATCTCTTGTCTACAGAGCATTGCGATTCGTTGATCGAGCGGCGCAGCAATGAACTCAGGCTGACACCACTGGCCCTGTTTGCCCGCCGTGGCAAGTTGGCCGGTGTGCAATACCTGCTGTCACGACTGATCCCGGTGCTTGAGGCCAGAGATATCAAGGGCTACACACCTTTGCAAAGTGCCGTCCAGAATGGTCACACCCTCATTGTCAGGGCGTTGCTGGCCGTACCGGGGTTATCAGTCAATGCCACGGATTCGCGTGGCTGGTCTGCTTTGCACCACGCGACCGCGGAGGGTCGGACAGACTGTGTCAGGGAGTTATTGAGGTCAACATGGATTGATATCAATTTAAGGACAGGTGAGGGTGAAACACCGTTAAACCTTGCTGCCCAAACAGGTCATTTGGACTGTTTGCTGGAGCTACTCCAGGCACCGGGAATTGACGTTAATTTACCTGCCTGCAATAGCTGCACGCCCCTGCATAATGCCTGCTATTTTCGCCACATGCCGTGTTTCACGGCGTTGCTGTCGACACCGGGAATTGCAATCAACAAGTGCAATCATCTCGGCACTACAGTGTTGAATAATGCGGCTCGCATGGGGTTGAGCGACATGCTTCAGGCAGTGCTCCGGGTAACGGGTGTTGATGTCAATCTGTCTGATCACTTGGGGCGAACCCCTCTGCACAGCGCCGTCGAAAACAGGAATGTTGAGTGTATCCGGTTGTTAATGGCCGTACCGGGTATCGATCTCAACGCCTTGACTGGCAGAGGCATGTCCCCTCTGAACGTGGCTGCCGCGTCTGGCTACAGCGATGGTATCCGGGAATTACTCAAATCCCCCGGGGTTCAGGTTAATTCTGTGAACTGCAATGGTTGGACGCCCTTGCAATGGGCTTTCGAAAGGGGGCACTGGGAGTGTCTGTGGGAGCTGCTCTGGGTGCCGGGGATACAGATCAAGGCTCAGGCTCAGGACGGATCGCTGTCGGCGGCTCAGGCCGTCAGGGGTTTCTGGCTGGAATGCCTGATCCCGTCGCTGCAGAAGGGGGGCATTGCCATCAACGATAAGTTCCAGGGCATGTCATCGTTGAATCATGTGGCCAGGAGTGGCTGTGCGGATATGCTCAGAGAGCTGCTCAAAATGCCGGGCATTGATGTCAATTCAATCGATAACAACGGTAAGACACCGCTGCATGCTGCCGTGGATGGAAACTCTTCGGAGTGTGTCAAAGCGTTGTTGGGCGTGCCGGATATTGAGGTCAATCAAGCGATACACACAGACGGCAGGGCGGCTTTGTCTCTTGCCGCCTCCTTCGGCTTCTACGGCTGTACCCGGGCACTGCTCAAGGCTGAGAATATTCAGGTTAACCAGACGGCTCACAACGGCCAGACGGCCCTGCATTTTGCTGCCAGGTGGGGTCAGACAGAGTGTCTTAAAGCCTTGCTGCTGGCGCCGGGCATTGACGTTAACAAAAGAGATATCAATGGCTTCGCCCCTTTACACCTGGCCGCTGATAACGGTCAACTGAGCTGTGTCGAGGCGCTGCTCAGGGTAACCAGGGTGAACGTTAATGTAGCTAATAATTGTGCCATTACCCCATTGCACAGTGCGGTCCTTAGCAACCAGCTGGGGTGTGTCCGGCTGTTATTGTCTGCCCCGGGCATCGATATCAACCAGATGACCAGCAGAGGTGTGACGGCACTGAGTTTTGCCATCGGGTGCGACAGCCTGGAGTGTGTTCGCGAGTTGTTTAGGGTAACCCGCGTGCAGGTCAACCTGGCATCCTGCCACAGTATGCCACCTTTGCTCAAAGCGGCATTCTGTGGACGACCGGAATTCATCAGGGTGTTACTGGAAGTGCCGGGAATTAAGGTTAATAAACGCTCCATAGCTGGTGATACGGCACTGAATGTTGCCGCCGACAAAGGTCATCTGGAGTGTCTCCGGGAGTTGCTTAAGGCACCGGATATTGACGTCAACCTGGGGGCCAACAATGGTTCTACGCCCCTGCACAGTGCCGCCAGCAAAGGGAACCTGGCCTGTGTCCTGGCATTGATAGTAACTTCCGGCGTAGACCTCAAAAAGAAAAACCTGGTCGGCAAGACCCCTCTCGATCTGGCGCGTCAAAATGGACATTACGGCTGCTACAAGCTGATCGCTAGCCAATTATATAGATTGTCTCCCTGGTCGCAGTGACTTGCTTTAAGTAGCCGCTGTCTTCACTCAAAATGTAATGCTCTTCCAACCGTTATAAAAAAACCTGAGATAACCAGGGTTATCTGGGTTTATCTATATCGTCAACACGGCCACCCACTGGATTTAGCCTCACCTGCGCTCTTGCACTGATCGGCTCAGCAGACGTATCGGTATGCTCTGCCTTACCGACCTTTGTGACGATTTCTCGCGCTCGATATCTTTCAGGAACAATATCGATAAATCCATGTCGAACCGCCAGTCGCTTTTAAAAACAAATAGTTGCGGGGCTTGCTGTGGAGAGTGCAAGTACAGAAGTACGTTGCCAATTCTGTCGTTCGACAGCTGCCGCTGTGAAGGATGGTGGTTGCACTGAGTGCTCAGGTTCTTTTGTAATTCATAAGGTATTGGTTCCGGGTGAATCGAACAATACGTACTTCGCCATTTGTCCCGCAAGCCTGCTTGGCGGCGTATCGGAGAGTATGTCATGCAGTACCCGGTTACCTGAACGGACCATCAGTACTGCTGTAATACATGATCAGACTGTGATAGATCCAGGCGGGCTGGAATCTCAAAACGAACTTCAAGGAGCTGTTGTATCCACCATCGATAGTCCCTTGCACTCCTCTTCGCAAGCGGACAGAGCTGCCAGAGCTTCAGCAACAGAGGTCGGGAATAACGGGACTGGTGCGATTGAATCCTCCTGATCTACCCAAGGCAAACAGAAAAAGGTTTCCTTTGTGCCACCGTAATGGGATGGTTCGCCCCACCTAAACGGCTTCGATGAGCCAAACTGGTATTACACCAGAAACTAAAACGGTGAGGCGAACCAGCCATGAATATTTCAGTACTTGGTATCGATATTGGCAAGAACAAATTCCACTGTTACGCCGTCGACGATAAGGGTGAAAAAGTGTTCAGGAAAAAACTGATCCGTGAAAAGGTGACTGAGTTTGTAGCCACCCTTGAGCCCTGTCTGATTGCGATGGAAGCTTGCGGAGGTGCTCACTACTGGGCCAGGCTTTTCAGGGAGTACGGTCATCAGGTCAAGCTGATACCTCCTCAGTACGTGAAAAAGTATGTCAAAACCAATAAGAACGATTACAACGATGCTGAAGCTATCTGTGAGGCCGTTGGTCGTCCAAGAATGCGATTCGTGGCTGTGAAATCTCAGGAGCAGAGTGCATGGCAACTTTTACATCGGTTTCGTCAGCAGGCTGTTGAACAACGTACTGCGTTAGTGAACCAGATCAGAGGTGCGTTACTGGAAGAAGGCATCGCGATCCCTCAGGGGATAGCCAAGCTGCGTGCCCGATTGCCACGGCTACTGGAAGATGCTGAGAACGGTTTGCACGATCTGACACGCTTACTGATTCATGATCTCAGCAAGCAGCTTAAAGCACTGGATGAGCGCATCAACGACTACGACAACCAGGTACAGGAGTTGGCCAACAATGACGATATCTGTCGTTTATTGATCACAATACCCGGCATTGGCCCTCTGATAGCAACGGCCTTGAGGGCAGCCGTTGGTGATCCCACCAACTTCAGGTCTGGTCGGCACCTCTCAGCCTGGCTGGGGCTGGTTCCACGGCAGAACTCAACCGGCGATAAGACGGTGCTGCTGGGTATCAGCAAGCGGGGTGACTGTTATGTTAGGACCCTGCTAATTCATGGTGCCAGGGCAGTCATGAGTTGCCTGAGAAACAAGGATGATCGCTGCAAAAAATGGGTTGATCAGCTAAACGGTCGCAGTCATCAGAACATTGCTGCAGTCGGGCTGGCCAACAAAATTGCGCGAATTGCGTGGGTAGTAATGACCCGGCGGGAAGTTTACAAAGTGGCCTGATGCTGGTGCAGGTCAGGCGTTAACGGAAAGAGAAACACCGAGGCAACGTTTATTCGGGTGCAGCGGATGGGGTGCTATGAGATGGACGCCGCGTTGCAGCAAATTGCCCGGCAGGGGTTGAACAGACTGACTGGCCATGGGCTTATCGGGGAGTGGGCGCTGCACAACTGGTTTGGGCCGGAAGCCGGCAGGCGTGTTCGTCGTTTGAGTTATTGGAGTCATTGTCTTGTTATCTTTGTGAACTTCTAAGGTTCCAACTGTAGCTCAATTGTCGCCAGAGATAACAAGAAATGCCCCACATTCCGACCTTCGCCTGCCGGAACAGCACCCGCAATAGCACAAACAGCTTTTGCGGGCAGCGGGGAACGGTCCTTTAAGAGACCAGTTTGACGGGCTGCGCCCGGGCGTGAATGGCCAGACCGCCGAGGGAGGTTTCCCGATACTTCGCCTGCAGATCGAGGCCCGTGCGATACATGGTTTCAATACAGCTGTCCAGAGAGACCGCGTGACTGCCATCACCGCGAATGGCCAGGCGAGCGGCAGTAATCGCCTTGATGGCTGCCATCCCGTTGCGTTCAATGCACGGAATCTGAACCAGCCCGGCAATGGGGTCGCAGGTCATGCCCAGATGATGTTCCATACCGATTTCAGCGGCATTTTCCACCTGCTCCATGGAGGCGCCCTGGACCGCCGCAAGACCCGCTGCTGCCATGCAACAGGCAGAGCCGACCTCGGCCTGACAGCCTGCTTCGGCGCCAGAGATGGATGCATTCATTTTAATCAACGCACCGATGGCCGCGGCAGTGGCGAGAAAGTCGCGGATACCCTGCTGGTTATCGCTGCAGATGTAGCGCGTGTAGTAAGCCAGTGTCGCCGGAATAACTCCGGCAGCACCATTGGTGGGCGCAGTAACAACACGACCACCACAGGCATTCTCTTCGTTAACTGCCATGGCAAACAGGGTAACCCAATCCATGATGGCAAAGTGATCCATCAGACTGCTGTCGCTGTTTTCGGTCAGCTTT
>JAQFVO010000323.1 GCA_027942505.1 Endozoicomonas sp.
AAAATAATAATCAGGACACCCATAAATTTGCTCATTAAAATCAACCAGGAAGGAAAAACATAAGAAAAGGACATTCATAAATATTTCACCTGAGAAAAGGGCGTCCTGTTTCCCGCTATTTTTTGTCCATTCTGCACTCTCTGAAGTACCTTCCTGTCAACCTGAAATGAACAGCACCCTCTGAACATTCATATCACTAACAATCAGGTTAGTGATTTATATTGAAGCGCATGATTAAATGCTCACATTTCTTTGATAAGCTCTATTGAATCCCGCAATGAAGCCCATTGGACGGACTGATTGTTTCGCATTAAAGGAGTTTGAAATATTAATTAAAAAAGGTAGTTAAAGATGAACACACCGGATGTTGGCACAAAACAAGTCAGTACTTGCGGCCTTGAATTGAAGCCAGTTGAACCACATGACAAACGATTTAGCCCAGCCAAAATAAAAGCTAATTTTTCGAAGCGTTTCAAACAGTCTAGTGTGGAAAAACCTGATTTATCAAAACGGATAATCTCTCACTTGGACAAATCTTCTTCTGGTTTAAAAATAACCGCCAGCATTCAAAATAGTCATGACACCCACCCGGCCGAGGTACGCGAAAGCTTGCAAAACCTGGTCAAAGAGTGCATCAAGGAGCATAATTTCTATATTATCTTTCGATATGTGGGACATGACAGTATATCGGTGAATGAAGTCACAAATATCTTAATTAACTTTGTCTTATTTCATGAGAGTGTGGTAGCTGATATGCCAATTTCTGAAGGGCAGAGTTATCAGTATGTACCTGACAAAAGTATCAGCCCGAAGCGATTTAAAGAATTGCAGCTTTGTCTGAAAAGGATGTTCTCTGAACAGGCCGCCAGAGCATCCAGCATCTACTCAGTGGTATACAGTTTGAGTGCTATGATGGCAGACTATCTTCTTCAACAGAAATACTCACACATTTGCTCTGCCGATCAATATTCTGAGCAGGCATATTCTGATTACCTGTGGATACTGCACCAAATATTCCCTTTATCTGAATCGATATTATCTAAAAGAGTATGTTTTTCACAGTATTCTCTTTTATTTGATTTCTTGGTCCGATTCAGACAATCTTTTCTAAAAGGTTATTACCAATCACATACTGGTATTGTTTCGACTCTGAGAAAAAACATAGATGGGATAAGAGATGAGTTTAATGATTTTTTATCTGACAACTTTTTCCCACAATTGTCCTCTCAAATCATCGATGACATGTTTTGTGATGCTCCCTCGCCAGTGGCTGGTCATGAAAAAATAACTGAGCCCCCCACCGAGCTGATGTTTGGCGAAGAACTGGAATATGACATTCTACCCCATATTTTGGCAAATAATCATGAGTCTGCAGTTAATGTATTCAAAAGACGATTTCAAGAGATAGGGGCAAAGCCATTCAAAGTGAACAATTCTAGAGAAATGTATGGCTTTAATGAGTCTTTTAAGGTTCGTCCTTTCCATGATTCTTGCCAGTGGTTGGAATTAAATTGTGACCCTTACAAGTTACCAAACTATGAAGCAATGTATTGCCTGAACAAAGCAATTCAGACATTCGATTCCATGATAGAGGATAAATTAATTGGTTACAGCTCAGGTCACAAACATGTGGATGCAATGAGCGCCACCCAAGGTGACAGTGCAATTTTGCTTGCTATTGACCGAGAGATTCAAGCAAATCCATATCTGCTCAGGGCATTTGGGAATAATGAGAAGATCATGTGCGATCATGAAAACCTTTGGTACTGTACATTTAAAGATTACAATCCACGCACGGACGAAATTGCACGTCAACGGTTGAATTTTCTGATCGGAGAATACAACAAAAAGATTCTGGCAGGCTGCCCAATACAAACCTGCCAGAATCTGACAGATGATGAAAAAAAATCTCGCCTTGAAAATTTTGCTGGCTTTTATAGCCAGTTTGTGCACGTGACGACCATTCAGCATGGGCTAGGTCGCGTTATTGACAACAGTATGGAAAAATACCGCGCAATGTCACTCCTGCATATCACCGGCGCAGACGAGGTACAGAAATTGGGAACACTGGAATTTCGTTTCTTTCGTTGCCCGAAATCCACTCATGAAATCCAACTGATCAATCAGTTCATGCAAGCCTGGTTTGAATTTCTTCATCAGCAGCGCCGCGAACATTGCCCTTTGGAGCCGATCCCTGCCGACATTAGATCCTGTATTGACTACCATCCTGATGAAGTTCAGGAAAAAACCATCAACTATTTGCGCAAACTAAACCTTAATCCCGAAGATTATTTCTGTTTCTGGGGCGATGTAGTGCCAGTTCCTGTAGATCCTGAAGATAGAGGTGAATCAGACTCTTCTGACTGGCCAGATGATCGGTCTGAGGACGAATGGGACAGCTTTTAAGGCAGCCGCCACTCTCACTCAATTAAGGATTTGTTTGTTTATTTTGACACTCCCCAACCTGTCAGACGAGGATTCCTGATCTTCGTCCGGTAGAGTGGAGGGCGTCGCAAAAGGCTCTGAAAAGAAGGGAACCACGAAGGACACGAAGAGCACAAAGAAGAGCTTTTCTTTTCCTT
>JAQFVO010000387.1 GCA_027942505.1 Endozoicomonas sp.
AGTGCTCATCACGCAACCAATGGTATTCATCAGTGCGACTGTGACCATGGACGGTAATTGTGTGGGGTATTTTGTGAGCGACAGGTGCTTTCAAGTTGATTTCCTCATGGAAAGTCGACGTCAATTGTAAAGCTCAGCGTACACCCATTGATTACTGATTTGAAATTGTTCGAAGATGTTTGTAGAAAAAATATGATTGGATATTATTAAAACCAGGAAAGTACCTGATCATGCTCAACGCATAAGGCCACAAACCGCTCATAATCAATCAGCTCAGCACGCACCTGTACGCCGCGCGCCATTGCGTCAGCTTTCATGACAAAAACCGCGCAATCATCGGGTAAAGCATCCAGCCCTCGACCCATCAACTCATAAACAGCCTCTTCGATCAGCAATACGCTATCGCCACTGCTGGCGGCACGAAGACACAGCGCCAGCGGCTGGCCGGGTTTGTTTACGGTATGCAATATACTCATCAGAAGTTAAGAACCTTTGCATGCTGACCAATAAACTGAGGCAACCGGTCCTGGCTAACGACCGTAACAGCCTGACACAACTCACTGGCGGCAAGGCCGCGCTCAAGCAGCGATGTTTCGTCCACATGGATAGTTTCAATGCCGTACAACGGCAGCACTTGTAACATGGCTGAGAGATTTTTACGGGGAATATGCTGACTATCCTGCCCCTTCAACAACTGCAACACCCCATCCCCCATCAACAGCAGCGTGGCAGGGACATCGTACGAAGCGCAGACCAGCACAGCATCCAGAGCCTCCCGGGCCGACTGGCCACTGTATGGCGCACGGGTAGAGATAATGCACACAGACTGACTCATGTTACGCTCCAAAAGTGACAACACGATCGGCCACCAACGCCGCATCAACCAACTGCCCAAGCCCTGACAGTTCATAGCCATCACGCAGATTACTGCCCGGTAATTGATAGCGCTCAGCTTCCGTCTGGTCAACCACACCACGGCGCAGCGCCGCAGCAATACAAACCACGGCATCGAGTTGCTGCTCCCGGATAAACGCCTGCCATTGCGCCGGCAAGTCAGATTCGTCTTGCGGCGGCTGAGCAATCGCCGTAGCAGTGTTAACACCATCCTGATAAAAAAACAGGCGAACAATCTCATGCCCACCAGCCACCAGAGCCCTGGCAAAATGCAGTGCACTCTGAGGCGCCTGACTGTTGGCCGGGGCACCATATACGGCCAATGCAAACTTCATAACAAATACTCTAAAAAACCTATGACCGGCTGATTTTAACAAAAAAAACGCACAGCCAGCCCGATATAAAAAAACCCCACCAAAAGGCGGGGTTTGAAGACAGCCGATCTACCAATCAATCGTCATTAGACGCACCGAGCAGGTGCAACAAGGAGGTAAACAGGTTGTAGATATCCAGATAGAGAGAGACCGTTGCACGAATGTAGTTAGTCTCACCACCGTGGATGATACGGCTGGTGTCAAACAAAATAAAACCGGACATCAGCAGTACAATCAGGGCTGACAACGCCATGCTGGCAGCCGGGACATTAAAGAAAATCAGGGCAATGCTGGCAACCACCGCAACGATCATGCCGACCATCAGGAAGCCGCCCATGAACGAGAAGTCCTTGCGCGTGGTCAGGACATAACCCGACAGGGCAAAGAACACGACGGCCGTGCCACCCAGAGCCTGCATAATGAGCCCCGGACCATTGGCCATACCAAGGTAGTAATTCAACATTGGTCCCAAGGCGGCGCCCAGAACACCGGTAAAGGCAAAGACAGCCACAATCCCCTTACCAGAGTCAGCCGTCTTGTTAACAACAAAGAGCAGACCAAACCCTGTCAGAGAGAGAATCAGCGCAGTCATCTGACTGATTTGCAGCGCCATGGCAACACCTGCAGTGAAGGCACTGAAAAGCAGCGTCATGCCCAGCAGCATGTAGGTGTTACGGAGGACCTTGTTTATCTCGACCCCCGTACCCAGACTGGCAGAGGTCATCACAGGTTTGCGTTCCATCATCTTTTATTCCTCATATAAATGTAATATCAAGGATTATATCAGACCATTTTACTGGGGCTATAGTTTTAGCATTTCCTTACAAACAGCAAAACTACCGTTACCCAGCGAAAACCCGATCACTGCTATGCGTTACTGCAGCAGGGATCATAGAAAAAAAATATCGATAATCAAGGCGTTGACAGGACTCAGTTTTCAGGTACTATTTGCCCCGTCGCGGAGGGATGGCTGAGCGGTTGAAAGCACCGGTCTTGAAAACCGGCGAGGGTTAATAGCCCTTCCAGGGTTCGAATCC
>JAQFVO010000449.1 GCA_027942505.1 Endozoicomonas sp.
CCAGTGGTTTTGGGCGCGCAGCGGGCTGAGCGAGGATGAGAAGAATTGCTGCCTGCTCGCTGCCTCAGGCTCGGACCATTTCCATATTGTTAAATGGTTATACCGGGAGGGTGCTGACATCAGGGAAAAAAATGATCTGGGGGAAAGTAGTCTGTCTGCCGCGGTGCGCCGTGGCAATTTGCCCATGCTGGAGTGGCTCTGCCAGCGGGGTGGGGATATTCACCAGGTCGACGTTGATGGCAAAGGCGCCTTGTCAGTGGCCATTGACGCCTCTGAACCGCTGGTCGCTGTATGGCTGTGCCACCGTGGCTACTGCCTGATAAATAAAGATATTGATTACACCTTTAGTGCCAATGAACTGTTGCTGGATATGATATTCAAAAATTCCAGTAAAATGTTACTGGCGATGATATTCAAAATGACATCAAAGCTTCGCCGCGCCAGTCTCTATCACTCCTGCGTCCCGGATCAGAAATTCCGGCTTTTAGAAGCGCTGGAGCTTCATGGCGACGACAAGCACCTGAGTGAAGAAGAAGCAGATGCCAGATTTGCCAGATTCAATCAATACAACGACAAGACACTGGAACACAAGTCCCTTTTAGTAGTGGCCAACATCATTAAGCAGCGCTCTGGAACTCTCAAGGCACGCCTTGATGCCATTGACAATCTGCCAGTTTCTTCGGGTTGCAAAGGTAACCTGAGGGATTTAGTCAGCATTGATCTTGAGAAATAACCAGTGGCGATCCATGGCTCGCGAAATTATGAAATATCCGGGCTAGAATGACCAGCCAGCCTCAGTAGTGTTGACTGAGGCATCTTTTTTTTCAGGACGCGTGGAGCCCGGGACAATATTCATAACTGTCGAGCTGTAATCATGCTAAGAAGCACCGCCGGTGCCAATGCACCCCAGTCCAGTAGAGTGAGTCCCCCGGTTAATGCCCCCCAGACAGGCACATACCTGAGCACTGATGATTCGCCTAAAAACGGCACTTGTCGTTTTGATGACAGCACACAGCGGTCGGTTACCATAGCTCCTACATTCAACCTGCCCGCTACAGCTAACCCGGCTATGCAAGACAGTGAGGGCAATACCCCGTTGTGTCTGGCAGCGCAGGAGGGCAATCTGGCACAGGCTGAACAGCTAATCCGCAGGGGAGCCGATGTTTATCACATCAATCTCGATGGTAATAACGCGCTGATGCTGGCTGCCGATGGTGGACATCTGACGTTTATAAAGCGGCTTGACAGTCACTGCCCGCAACCTGTC
>JAQFVO010000501.1 GCA_027942505.1 Endozoicomonas sp.
AAAATCCTGCCTGCGCAGAGCGCATAAGGAAGCGCCGAAGGGAGCGTGAAAGGGAGCGTCGTAAAGATCCTGAATACATAGAGCGCGAAAGGGAGCGCCAAAGGAGACGCTACCGTAATAATCCCAACTTTGCAGAGCGCCAAAAGGCGCGACAAAGGGAGCGCTACCATAATAATCCTGCTTACGCAGAGCGCAAAAGGACGCGCGAAAGGGAGCACTACAGGAATGATCCCGTTTACGCAGAGGGTCTGAAAACTTACAATCGAGTATACGACAGAATGAAAAGAATAGTCAGCAAGGAAGAAGCTGCAAAGCTGGCTACCACCGCAAAGAAAGAATACCTCCAATCAGTCAAATGCCCAGATGATTCACAACCAGTTACCGTAGTCAGCCCGCCCGGGGTAGAGACATCGGAAAACTTACCATCATCCATTTCTGAGTCGCCCGATGGTGCGCAAGCTCCTGGTGCTGCTGGTAAACTCTTTACCTCCCCCCCTGAACAAATGCCAATGACCGCTCTTGATTCTAAAGAGCGTTGTCAGGATGAGGCCTCTGAAGTATCCATAAACCCGGCAAAAGCTGATAGTGGCAGAGAATCAGAGATAAATATCGCGCAAGTAAGGAGTATGGCTATTGAAGAAGGTTCTCACTTTCTCAATAACAGCCACTCTAACATACAAACCAGTCAGATCATTCAGGCTGATAACCCGGGTAATGAGTTTGTGCGCAGTTGCGTAACACAAAAGAACGCTATGACAAAACTCCAGGGTAATGGGGCGTATAAGTGCAACCAATGCGATAAGTTCTTTGCCTACAAGAGTTATCTGAAAAGGCACCAGATGATCCACTCAGATGAAAAGCCATATAAATGCGAGCAATGTGATAGACGCTTTGCACGAAAATGTTATCTGAGAAGCCACCAGCACACCCACACAGATGTAAAGCTATATGAATGCAGGCAATGTAATAAATACTTTGCACAAAAACGGTATCTGGTGTCGCACCAGTATCTCCATGGGGGTAGCAGCCCTGTGGGTGCAAGCAATGCAGCAAAGTCTTTGCCCGTAGAAAACGCAGTGGACATTAAGGAATCATCAGGCAGTGAGGGTGGCAGCAAAGAACCGGGGGAAGGCCTCTATTTTGCATAACAACTGTCGCTTATATTGCAAGAAAAGATGTTTGGCGAGTAGAACCGGCAAAGCGTCTGAAGCTATGCGATGCCTCTCTGTCATCCCGTACATGGACTGTGCGGAATCCACGTCAAAGGGAGGTGAATGCCCGGACAGACGGTTTTCCTC
>JAQFVO010000502.1 GCA_027942505.1 Endozoicomonas sp.
GTTTTTCAAGCTACGACCTCCTCTGCCTTAGGCGCAAACAATGCAGGCAAAAGCGGCATGCTCATGGCCTGATGCACCAATGCCATCAGATCCATTTCACACAGCTGATGCAGCATGTTCAGATTGTCAATCACGTAATACAGCGGCTGCAGAATATCGATACGATAAGGTGTGCGCAGCGCCAGCAGTGGATCGAGGGGTGTTCTGACAGGAATCTCACTGTCCAGGGCGTAGGCCGATTCACCATAGCTGGATAGAATACCACCGCCGTAAATACGCAGCCCCCCTGCCGTGTTAAGCAGGCCAAACTCCACCGTCATCCAATAGAGCCTGGCTAGATAAACCCGCTCCTCTTTGCTGGCAGCCAGTCCTAGCCTGCCGTAGGTCTCGGTGAAGTCGGCAAAATCCTGATTGGTCAGTAAAGGACAATGGCCAAATATTTCATGGAAAATATCCGGCTCCTGCAAATAGTCCAGCTCAGCACGCATCCTGATAAACGTGGCCACCGGAAATTGCCTGCTCGCCAGCAGGCTGAAGAAACGGTCAAAAGAGATCAGTGCCGGCACCCGGGCCACGCTCCAACCGGTTCGCGTCATCAGCACCTGACTGATCTCCTGCAACTGGGGAATGGACCGGGCAGGCATGGCCAGCTGCTCAATACCGTCAAGGTACTCACTGCAGGCCCGATCTTTGAGTAACTCGATCTGTCGGTGGTAGAGAATACTCCATGTGTCATGTTCCTCTTCGGTATAGTGAATAAAGCCCGAATCGTCTGGTTTTCTGGCCTGATATTTGGACGACTTCATAAATACCCTCCCGGAGCGTTAAACAGGTGTGGGAAAGACACCCACTGTCTGGGCCGCAGCCCCGTGTTACAGCACCCCCCTTCTCATCTGGTCTCTCTCCATGCTCTCAAACAGCGCCTTGAAGTTACCCTCACCAAAACCTTCATCGCCCTTGCGCTGAATAATCTCGAAAAAGATCGGGCCAATGGCCGTTTCTGTAAAAATCTGCAATAACAGACCACCGTCTTCAGTCGGTGCGCCGTCCATCAAAATAGAGCTGGCTTTTAACTGCCCCACATCCTCCTGATGCCACGGGAGGCGTTCAGAGAGCATTTCGTAGTAGGTATCCGGTGGTGGCGACAGAAAACTGGTGCCGTTGGCCCGCATGGAAGGGACGGACTGGTAGATATCGTTAGAGTACAGGGCAATATGTTGAATACCCTCACCGTTGTACTGTTGCAGATACTCCTCAATCTGGCTCTTGTCGTCCGAGGATTCGTTGATGGGTATTCTGACCTTGCCACAGGGGCTGGTCATGGCACGGGATTTCAACCCGGTCAGCTTGCCTTCAATATCGAAATAGCGAATTTCGCGAAAGTTAAAAATATCCTCGTAAAACGACGCCCACTTGTTCATATTGCCCTGGAAAACATTGTGGGTGAGATGATCGATATAGCTGAGGCCGACGCCTTCAGGCTGCTGACTGACACCCTCAATAGGGACAAAGTCCACATCATAAATGGAGCCTTTGTCACCGTACCGGTCAACGAGGTAAATCAGACTGCCGCCTATACCGACGATTGAGGGAATGTTCAGCTCCATGGGTCCGGTTTGAGTCGGCCCCGGCTGACAGCCCAGCTCAAGGGCCCGCTGGTAGGCGTAGCCGGCATCTTCCACCCGAATGGCAAAGGCACAGGCACAAGGCCCATGCTCCCGGGCAAATTTCTGGGCAAACGAATCCTGCTCGCCATTGACGATAAAATTGATCCCTCCCTGGCGGTATAAAGTCACCTCTTTGGAGCGGTGTCGAGCCACAGGGATCAGGCCAAACTGTTTGAACAGACTATCGAGCGCCACCGGGTCTTGCGCTGCGTATTCGACAAACTCGAATCCATCGGTTCCCATCGGGTTAGCGCTGGTGATTTTTGATATCTTATTGGTCGTCATGCTCTGCCCTCTTCAACTGTCGAGCTGAGGGAAAAGTATACGACCGACCTGAGACAAAATCCTTGCGATGTGATGCCTGCTTTGGCCCGCTGATGCAAAAGGTTTGCATCACACTGTTGGCGTCGGCGAAAAAGCAGACATAAACTTGCACAGTGACTGACTGGCGACGATTCCCATAACACTGATCATCGTACCAAGGTACCGCCACAGGATAACAAGGAATCAGATGATGAACAGCAGCTTGCTTGATACCTACGACTTGCGGCTACTGTCGGCGCTTCAACAGGACGATGCCCGATCGTTGCAGAGCCTGGCCGAACTGGTGAGTCTCTCCCCGTCACAGTGCTCACGTCGTATCAGCCGTTTAAAAGCCGGGGGGCTTATCCGCAGACAGGTAACCCTGTTAAACCCTCGTGCCATCGGTCTGGATGTTGAGGCCTACATCACCGTCTGTCTGGACCAGCACACGCCTGACACAGCCGCCAACTTCAAAGAGGCGATTATTGCCATGACACCGGTGATGGAATGTCATGCCATCACCGGTAGTGATGGCGACTATCTGCTCAAGGTGGTAGCCCGCAACCAGGAGGCACTCTCTTTGTTTTTAATGGAGGGGCTGATGAAAATCCCGGACGTCAGCCAGATTAAAACGGCACTAACCTTGTCTACTATCAAATCCACCACAGCTTTGCCGCTCAATCTGCTGTGATGAATGATGATACCCTTGTTTCGTTCAGTACTGACCGCGGCCCAAAAAACAACAGTGCTCGTGCAAGCGGCGGGTAGCGTCCTGAGAAAATGGACAACTTCAGGGCCGACCACTACGCACATTTCAATATCTTCGGCTAACTTGGGTTGCTGCGCGCGGCGGCAACCGGTCTGATCTCAGGTTTTTGCATCCGTACATAGTGTTGCTCCTGAGAGATCGACGGTTTTCAGTTGAGAAAGTGCCTCCGGGAAATGGCTGTGCTGCCAGTCGTTTCGTAGCAGCGACAATGGCAGAAAAATCACCCGGCGATCTAATGAGCTGAGACGATGCTAGCGCCAGCAAGCCCAAGACAAAGTACAGCTATTGTTCACAATTGCGCAGAGGGGGCCGGCCAGCCCGTCAATTTTCATGGCTGGTGGATCACTCTACTGCCCGATAACGCCCTGGCAACGATCGCCCGGTATTTGTCAATGCAAGACATGGACAACCTCGGCAGTGTCAGCACGTCATTAGAGTCATCCCTGACGGTCTGTGGACTGCCCGACATACGACACTATCTCTCCCTGTCGAACAGCGAACAACACTTTTACCGGCAAGTGTCCACAGGTAATCGCCAGCTGACAGACCGGGTCAGGAAGAAGAAGCAGCTCTCTCCCGAATACTCTTTCCCTGTTCAGTTCAGCCCGGCGATGTGCATTCCATTCATCCACGCCCATCGTCGGCAGCTGATCAGCTCGAAGGCCATATCTCTCGAACCCAGAGGATCGGTGGTAACAACCATTTTTGATTATCATGGCTCTTATTATGAGAGCAGGATTCTGAATAAAAATCATAACCGCCTGATACTGGAGAATCGACATCGCGGTGAGCTTACCTACTGGAAAGCGGATATCAACGGTTTCTGGAGCAGTGATCACCAGTTCAGGTATAACACAGAGGATGTAGACTACCTGGAGTTCGACCCCGATATACAATTTTCCAATTGTTCCAACAGTGGCAATTGTCCCCGGGGTAAACAGAGGGTAGATCTGACTGTAGCAGACCTCCCCGGGCGGTTGTCTCTGAACTTGTCTGGCTTAAATATTTTCAGACTCTCGGATGACAGAAAGACACTTGTGTACCTGCAGCCACACAGAGCAGTCATTTATAACCTGGATAACAATGACAAGTGGCAGTGTATGGGACGTTTTACCGCTGTCCGTGATGTCCTGTTCAGCCCTGACGGTCGCCATATCGCCCTGAAACGGGCTCAACAGGCCTGTTTCCTCAGAAAAACTGCGGATGGCTCGTGGATAAGCTCTGGCAGCATTAATTACGTTAAACCGGAAAATCACACACCAGCGCGGGAAGTTAATCAGTCCGTGGTGTTCTGCCCGGATAGCAGCCACGTTCTGCTCAAATGTAAGTATCTACACCACGAGCCAGGGTTGGGGTCCCGTTTGATTGTTAATGTCACCATAGGTGGCACTGACTCGGATGGGCAATGGTTCACTCAGAATGTCATCAATAAAATCATTTCCGCAAAGATTTGTTACAAACTGTCGAATACCCGTTTCACTCAGGATGGCAAGCATCTCATTGTTGCCGGGGAGACTGGTTTTGATGCCTGGAGCTTAAGTAAAGATGGTCAGTGGAGAGAGACCGCCAGGAATCGCTGTTATGATGACGGTTCTGCCCCGTCGTTGCGTGGTGATTTTCTAACGCAGATGTCCATGGCTGGCACTTCGCTGATGATTGACAGGTCAAATTACATCATGATCTGGGCCGTTGACTCTGATGGCTTATGGCGTTGTCAGTTGCAGGCGCCTTCCGCGTTGCAGTTTTGTCCGCAAATCAGCCCTGATGGGAACTGCCTGGTCTGTCCGGATAAGTCAGGGCAGACAGCTATCTGGCTGCGCGACCCTTGCCATAACTGGCAGCGCCAGTCTGTCAAGTTACCGTCTCTGCGCATGGCCAGATTTAATTATCAGAGCTGCCTGCTGGCCGGGGTGATGACCGAATCTACAGAAGGTGCAATAGTTTTGCTGGGCTTGACGCCACAGCAAATATGGCAGGAAAAGTGCCGCCTTATGGTTAAGAGCTGGATCAGTGAACTGAGTTTCAGCCCTTGTGGTCGCTCAATGCAGGTCGACTCCCGCGAGGGTAATAAACAGACGACAGACTTCTGGCAGATAGAACCTGATAAAGACAACGCGCTTTCATAACGTTTTTTGTGCTGCCAATAGGTTGAATTGATGTTATCGCCAGCAACC
>JAQFVO010000516.1 GCA_027942505.1 Endozoicomonas sp.
CTCCCTCCGTTGTGCCTCGCATAGCACCTGCCCAAGTAGCCAGAAATATGTGATTCCATATGGCCAGCTACTTAACTGCCCCCGCCCAGGTAAAAAAACACCCACTCTTTCTGGTTGAGAAATTTATGGGTGTCCTATTCTTTCATTAAAAGGTAATTTATTGGCATATACGTACTCATTAATCGACTGATCAAAGTGCAAATAAGGGCAATTTTAAAGCTTCACTGGACTAAAAATGCAATTTTTGAGGATCAGACTTCGCAGGATTTTAGTACTGTTATACCTTCAACCCTTAAGTGCAAAAATGCCACCTGCAACCATACCGCCCGCGAACACAGTAGCGCATAAGATAACAAGTATTTCAAATTTTTGTTCCTGGGTGAGTTCGAAAATTGTTCGATTTGCAAGTCTGCGAAATATACTTTCTCTACCTGAAAATTCTGCCGGGATTGTTTTCAAGCCACAATCAGGACATATATTATTTTCCAAAGCCCAATGAATGATGCATTTTCGACCGAAAGCGTGTTGACAATTTAGCCTGACAACATCATGCCCTGATGATTCTTCATAGGAATCATGACAAATGGAGCAGAACTCTTCTGTTGAACGAATATTCATGATCGGACCTGCTTTGTCCGGGAGTGGTCGAGGTTATGACTCCGTGTAAAACACTAAGTTCAATTCCAGGGTAGACATTAAGAAATTTTCCCGACGTATAACTGCCCCCGCCCCAGGTAATAAAAACACCCACTCTTTCCAGTTGAAAAATTTCTGGGTGTCCAATTCTTTCTTGATAAAAACACCCACTCTTTCCAGTTGAAAAATTTCTGGGTGTCCAATTCTTTCATCCAATTCTTTCATGGCTTTCGGATGGAACCACGAAGGACACCAAGAGCATAAAGAAGAGATTTTCTTTTCCTTCGTGCTCTTAGTGTCCTTCGTGGTTCAAAGCTTTTATACTTTTTGTGACAACCGGTGCCGTATCATCACTGGTTGATCGTTTCAGCCAGGTTGATCAGAACGTTACGTAGCAGTGTCAGGCGCGGCTCAATGGAGTCAAGGACCAGAAATTCGTTCCGGCTGTGCATGGCACCACCGATGGGGCCAAGGCCGTCTATGGTGGGTACGCCAAGAGCTCCGGTAAGGTTGGCGTCTGAGCCACCGCCCACGGCCTGCCAGGTGATATTGAGCCCCATGTCCTGGCCGGTTCTCTCGATCAGGGCCATCAGCTGCTCGGTGCCTTCATTGGGCCTGAAGGCCGGCTTGTAGGCTTCACGGGTGATCTTGACCTCAATGCCCGCCAGTGATGGATTGGTGATTAACTGCTCAATTTTCTCTTCCAGACTGGCATAGTCGTCATTGTTCCAGAAGCGAATGTCCAAGTCAGTAGTCGCATAATCAGGCACTACGTTAGCCGCAGAACCCCCTGAAACAACACCAAAGTTCAAGGTGGTGCCGGTGGCAAAGTTGGTCTCCTTGTTCAGCGTGGTGATCCAGTGTGCCAGCTCAGTAATGGCGGAGATGCCTTTTTCCGGTTCATTCCCGGCGTGTGCCGCTTTGCCTTTAAACTCAACTTTATAAGCAGCCAGTCCCTTGCGCGCTTTAACCAGCGAACCGTCGGCGCGGGCAGCTTCACCTACCAGCACGTAACGGCTCTTTTGAGCGACACTTTTTAACCACTCACCGGAGTAGATTGAGCCGATCTCTTCATCCGGATTCATGCAGACGCAAATACTCAAACGATCAGCGACGTCTTTTGGCAGCCCGCTGATGGCGCGGAAGATGTTCAACAGGCCGGATTTCATATCAGCAACGCCAGGGCCATAAGCGTTTTCGTGATCGGTGGTCAGGGACCATTCGGCTACTGTACCTTCGGGGAAAACTGTGTCCATATGGCCGATCAGCATAATGTCGTATGCCTGTGCATCCGGCTTGTTGGTGGCCAGCAGGCCGGGACCGACTTTTTCATCAAACTCCTGGCGGCTTACCTGCCAGCCCAGACGCTGGTATTTCTCGGTCATGATATCGGCAACTTTGCTGACACCGGCGGGAGTGTAAGTGCCACAATCGAGATTGATCAGTGGCTTCAGCTCTTCGAGGTATTGATTCAGGTTAAAGGTTTGATCACTCATGGTGTTTTCACTTAATGGCTTCGATGAATCCTTGTGGCAAAAGATCACAGAGCTGACAAAGGCGCTGGCTTTTTCCTTAAGGTGCAATTTATGATCGTGTTAAATAATGTTGACGCCATTGTATGGGCGATCAAGTAAAAGTCCTGATAGGTAATTGCACCTAGTTGATCCTTTTCCAGTAAGCGATAACGCAATGAAATTGTACGCAAGACAGCAGGGGCAGGGTGATGATGTGATCACTTTGCACGGCCTTTTTGGCTCCCACGAAAATCTGGGTGTAATTAACCGAAAACTGGCCTCCGTTTTGCGTGTGCATGGGCTGGATCTGCGCAATCATGGTCGTTCGCCTCATGATGGGCTAATGAACTATCAGGTGATGGCTGAAGATGTGCTGACTTATATGGATGAGCATGCAATTGGCCGTGCCCACCTGGTCGGACACTCCATGGGTGGTAAGGTAGCCATGACACTGGCCTTGATGGCACCGCACAGGGTTAATCGGCTGGCAGTCATCGACATAGCCCCGGTGACTTATTATGAGCGGCGCCACGATGCTATTTTGCAAGGGTTGTCAGCCATGAATCTGGACAGTTTGACCGGGCGCAGGGCGGCAGACCAGTTTTTGCAGGCTTTCGAGCCGGATCAGACGATCCGTCAGTTTTTATTGAAAAATCTTTATCGCGTTGAACACGGTGGTTTTGGTTGGCGGCTCAATCTGACTGCCATTATCAATAGTTACCAGGCCATTTTGTCGGGACAGCAGGCGGATCGCCCGTTTACCGGTGCCACGCTGTTTATCAAAGGTGGTGCATCTGACTACATCCTGCCTGAACACCGGGAGTCGGTACTGGCTCTGTTTCCTTCGGCTACTGTGCGGGTGATCCCGGAAGCCGGGCACTGGGCGCATGCCCAGAAACCTGACTTGGTGGCAGGGACGTTGCTGCGGTTTCTGGGCAACAGTACACCTGCTTGACTACGCAGCATCCGGCTGGTTTTCCGGGGCGGCTTCAATAAACGCATCCAGCGTATTGCAGTGCCGGTAAATGCGGTAAATGTTCGGGAAGTCAGACATATCCACTTTGAAGCGCAGGGCGTTAAATACCTGCGGGATCAGGCAGATATCGGCGATGGAAGGCTGTGTTGAGCAGCAAAATGGTCGTTCGTCCAGTATCTTTTCCAGGGCCGCAAACCCGGTTTTGATCCAATGGCTGTACCACTGAGTTTTGGCGTCGTCACTGACCGCCAGGGTCTGTTGCAGGTACTTCAGCACGCGCAGATTGTTGATCGGGTGAACGTCACAACTGATCAAATAGGCAATGCTGCGCAGCTGTGCTTTTTGCCAGGGGGTGCCGGGGATAATCGTCGGTTCCGGGTGGGTCTCCTCCAGCCACTCGATAATGGCCAGAGACTGGGACAGGACGCCCTCATCGGTACTCAACGTGGGCACCAGTCCCAATGGGTTAAGTGCCTGGTACGGCGCTGAGGATTGCTCGTTTTTGAGCAGGTTGATGGCCGAGTCCTGACAACTGAGATCCTTCAAGTTCAGGGCAATACGAACCCGGTAGGCCGCTGACGAGCGGAAATAGCCATACAGTTTCATTGTTATGCTCCCATGTTCAGGCGGGCTGGCAGGAGGGTCGCCTGCACCTGGCCAAAGCCGATGCGGGCAAAGCCCGGCTTTTGACACCAGCCCCGGAAAATCACCGTATCCCCGTCTTCGAGAAAGGTTCTGGTCTCACCGCCGGGCAGTGTCAGTGGTGTGCTGCCACCGTGTGACAGCTCCAGCAGTGAGCCGGCCTCTTCCGGTGTCGGGCCGGACTGCGTGCCGCTGCCGAACAGGTCACCGGGCTGGAGGTTGCAGCCGTTAATAGTGTGGTGGGCCACCATCTGGTTGATGGTCCAGTAAGCACAGACAAAGCTGGATTGAGAAAGCTGGGCCGGAGCAAGGCCTTGCTGGTTCATCTGCTCACTGAGCAGGTGTGCCGACAGCTGGATATCCATCGAGCCTTGCTGGCGATTTTTTTCTGAATCCAGGTACGGTAGTGGCTGCGGGTCATCACTGGGGCGTTCGAAGGGGGCAAAAAAGGGCACCAGAGCCTCCAGCGTGACAATCCAGGGCGACACCGTAGAAGCAAAGCTCTTGCCCAGAAACGGCCCCAGTGGCTGGTACTCCCAGGCCTGCAGGTCACGGGCCGACCAGTCATTAAACAGGCACAGGCCAAAGACGTGCTGATCGGCCTGATCAATGTCAATGGCTTCTCCGGCGTTGTTGCCGGTACCAATGTAGATGCCAAGCTCCAGTTCATAGTCCATTCTGCGGCTGACCAAAGAAGGGTTCCTGTGCGTCAGGGGCCTTGGTCTGGCCGTAGGGGCGATGAAAATTCTGGCCAGAAACCGCGATGGATGATGAGCGGCCGTGGTAGCCAATCGGTATCCATTTGTAGTTCGGTGGCAATGGGTTATCCGGGCGAAACAGTGAACCGACGTGGTTGGCGTGGTAGATAGAGGTGTAGAAGTCGGTGTAATCACCCACAGTGCAGGGCAGACGGTATTCTACCTCCTCCATAGGCACCAGCCACTGAGTCAGTGCTGCCTGTTCGGCGGCTCCCTGGCGCAGTGCCCTGGACAACGCCAGTCGTAATGCCGACCAGTGCCTCAGGCCCAGCGCCATAAAACGGTTCAGCGTTTCGTCGGTACAGGCTGCCAGGGCTTGAGCACAGGTGTCGTCGGCCGGCAGGGCGCCGCTTTGGGCAACACCGGCCAGGTCAAGAACCTGGTCACCAATAGCAACCCCGGCCCGAAATGATTCGTTGCTGCCTGAGCGTCTGAACATCGCCAGAGGCAGGTTTTGAATCGGGAAATCACTGCTATTGTCGTTAGCAGAGTCAACCCAGCTCAACAAGTTGGCATCGTGTGTCTCATTGAGTGTTAGCATGGCGAGCGTTATCTCTAAGAAATGGCAGTTTTTTTACTGATGCCGCCGGCGCCTGTTTTCGTGCTTCTGGAGGGCGGCATCTGACTTATGGCTGATCGGGTGGCGGTTGGACAAAGTGCTTCTCAAGTCCCTGCCAGCAGTTAATATAGTCGCTTTGGCGCGCATCACACTCCAGCGCAAAGCGTGTGGGAACATAGGCAAAGCGAGACTCGAACATGAACGCCAGGGTATCGCGGTAGTGCTCCGGTTTCAGCTGTGCCTGGCTGGCCTTTGCAAATACTGCCGCCTCGGGGCCGTGAGGACTCATGCAGTTGTGCAGGCTGGCGCCGCCGGGGACAAAGCCCTCCTCCTTGGCATCGTAAACACCCCGGATCAGCCCCATAAATTCACTCATTACGTTGCGGTGGTACCAGGGGGGGCGGAAGGTGTGTTCTGCCACCATCCAGCGTGGAGGGAAGATCACAAAATCCACATTGGCCACGCCCGGCGTGTCGCTTGGTGAGGTCAGTACGGTAAAGATGGATGGGTCGGGGTGGTCGTAGCTGACGGTGTTGATGACGTTAAAGCGCAGCAGGTCGTATTTATAGGGCGCAGTGGTTCCCACCCAGGCCACCACATCAAGCGGAGAATGGTCAAGCTGGCAGCTAAAAAGGTTGCCGCCAAACTTGGCCACCAGTTGGAACTTGCCGTCAACATCTTCAAAGCAGGCCACAGGGTAGTGAAAGTCCCGGTCGTTGGCGTAGCCATTGGCACCCACAGGACCCCGTTCAGGCAGAACAAAGGGGGCACCGTAATTTTCGCAGATATAGCCCCTGGCTTTGCCCTCTGGCAGTCGCACCTGGAACTTGATACCCCGGGGAATCACCAGAATCTCACCGGGTGCTGCGTGCAGTGTGCCCATTTCTGTTCTGGCGATAATGGCACCTTGCTGGGGAACGATCAGCAGTTCGCCATCGGCATTGTAAAAAAAGCGAGTGGTCATATCCTGACTGGCCCGGTACATATGAATCGCCGAGCCTATGTGCATTTGCTGCTGGCCGTTGGCAGCCATGGTGACCAGACCGTCGATAAAGTCACTACTCCCGGACGGAAAATCCAGGGCGTCCCAGCGCATCTGGTCAGGGCTGGGAGGCGCCTCGGTAATCGGACCGCAGCGCAGTAGGCTGGCCGGCAGGGGCTGGTAACCGCCCTGAACAACTGATGGGCGAATCCGGTACAGCCAGGTTCTGCGGTTCATGTGCCTGGGGGCGGTGAATGCAGTGGTGGAAAACTGTTCCGCATACAGTCCCATTGGCGCCTGCTGTGGGTTGAACTGGCCAACAGGCAGAGCTCCGTGCAGGGCCTCGGTCTCATGTTCGTTGCCAAAGCCGTGGAGATACTGCAGTTCACAGGATGTGGTCATTCGTTCCTACCCCCGCAAGCCCCTGACAAGGCCGTGGTCAATCAAGTGTGGATGCCTTGAAGCTATGAGAGTGTAGTCGCTATTGAGTTTTTGGCCGCGTAAGTATGGGCAAAAAAAATGCCACGCTTTGCGTGGCATTGTGGTCTGGCTAGATGTTGGGTCTTGGGGCCCGTTCCTTGCGGTAATCAAAGTCATCGGGTTCTGGCAGGTCTGGCGAAAGACGCTCGTCGATGGAGTTTGACTCAAAATAGTCTTCAATGCCCTGACGAATGGTGGAGGAATTCAGTCCCTTGTGCCTTGTCTTGCGTGCCTTGGCCTTGCGGTGCTCATGATTGCTGTGCCAAAAAGCGTCGTCCCACTCGTCCTGTTGTGCAGATCTGACTTTGATCATAACTACTTCCCTATGTTTACTGATCCTATAAGTAAATCTAGTACATCGTTTCAGATAAATTGATGGGGGCAACGTCCATTTTTACCCGGAGCGGAATCGAAGAGTGACTGTCAATATTCAATGCGCTCAGGCTCTTTGGCTAGCCTCAGAGTGAATCAGAACTTGTGTTGAACACATCAAACTCATTGAAATTATGTACAACTAAATGAGGGGGTCTAGAGCATTTGATGAACAGAGGCCAGTTTGCTGACGATATTGTGGCTATAGCGCACAATCAGCTCGGGCGTTTGTTGCTCGGGGAAAACTTCGAAGCGACTGTGGATAAATGACCAGGCTGCCAGGGCTTGTCTGACCGGTTGCCGGGCGTTGGGGTGGCCATTGAGTTCTTGCCTGAATATTGCCATGTGTCGGTCAAAGCGCTCTGCCTGTGCCTTGAGCTCTTCGCGGCGGGTGCTGCTGCTGTCGGCCGCCAGCATGCCAAGGTAATCGCGGGTTATACCCTGCATCAACAAGGCCTGTTCCAGGTAGCGAAGCGGGTGGCCTTTCGTTACGTCGCTGGTTTTGTTACGTAGCAACAGTAACTGGCGTTCCATTTTTTCCAGGGCGTACAGCAATGGGGTGGTGGCTGGTGGCTCTGAGTCGGTGGGAATGGTGCTGAGCCAGGAGAGGTGTTTACTGACCACTGGCCACATCAACAGTACTTTAGTCAGTAGTTCCTGGGTTTCAGGGTCTTGTGCTTGTGTTGGCAGGCTCTTGATGCCGGTGTTGAGGGTTTGTTGTGAGCTTTGTAAGGCTTGCCGGGCATCCTTGTCGAGAAAGTCCAGTTGCAGCCGGTGAATGCTGATCAATAACTCATTAAGGCTGATTTCCTGCTGGATAATGGCTTCCGGGCTTATATCCGGTGTGACGCTGGCCCTGGCACCTGTCACAAGTAGAAGAGATAAGGCCATATAGGTGGCTGCGCGCAAGGTCATAAGCATCAGGGCCGGTTTAGTGAACTCCTCTTGCTATCGGCAAGAGCCTTGCGTGCTGCAATGGGGCTGGCAGGTGTTGGTCTGGTGCTGGTTGCTCAGAAAGCACAAACTGACGTGTCGGAGCATGTTAATCTACCGACGTATATATTCTGAGCAGAGATAGTCGCCACGGAGTAAAGAAGATTCTTTTCCTCCGTGTCTCTGTGCCTCCGTGGCAAAAAGAGGCCGTTATCCAGAGAAAATTCCTAAGCCTGTTGCAACTGCTGTTTCAGTTTTTCCGGGACGCCGGTAATGATCAGTTGGTCGTTGGCTTCGTCATAGCGAACCTGTCCGCCGAGCAGCTCGGCATCGAACGAGAGGCTCAGGCCCTTGCTCCTGCCGGTGTAGCGCACCAGTTGGGTCAGGGCTCGGCGCTGGGGCGACATGGGGACGTCCATGTCGTAGTCCCGGGTATTAACAAAACGGGCAAAGTCATCAGGCCCGGCTTCGCTCAGATGGCCGGTGAGCTCTTGCATGGACAGGCTCTCACCGTCATCCAGACGACTCTGGCAGTAATCATAAACTTGTCGTTTCACTGTGGTGCGGTTCTGTTCCGACGGTTCTTCCTGACAGTAAGCTTCCACCGCCTTCACCAGGGTGTCCGCTTCCTCCTTGCTGCTGCTGGTGGCACTGCAGCCAATCACCTCCTGAAAGACCGTACTGAGACGTTTGCCCCCTTTGGGTTTCAGGAACGACAGGTAGCGCCCGGCCTGTGGATTTTTCTGCCAGTCTGTGATGTTGACGCGACAGGCGAGTGACATGCGGGCCGTGTCCAGGTAGGAGGTGTCAGCAATGGTCAGCTCGTCGGTGATGGTGATGCTGTTCTGGCTGCTGAGCAGGCAGAATAACAGGTAACGGGTCAGGCCCTGCTGGTAGTCGGCGAACAGGACGTAACCACCGGTGATGGCACCGGCTTCATTAAGATGTTGCCCAAGCTGGACCAGTGTGGTGGCGGTAAAGCTGGTAAAGTCGGTTGCCTGCTCTTCGCTTTGCAGGTAATGCTCCAGACGCTGCGGGAAACTGTCGTCAGCCAGGTCAGAAAACTGACCGTAGGTTTTGTCAGGCTTTTTATTGTAGGTTTGCAGCACGTCATCGAGCACCAGCTCCAGGGTGGGGGAGGTGGTCAGACTCTGGCTGGCTGGCACAGGCTGGAGTTGCTCTGTGCCCTGGTCCAGTTTGTGAATAATAATCTGTTTGATGGTCATGTTCGGTGCTAAATCATCTGGTGTTGATGGCTGTGTTAAGCCCGCTATGGTACAGGGACTACGTCGGTCTTGCTTCATTTTGCCGGGCATTGGCCAGCAGATTATCCAGGCTCTGCCTGACTTGCTTATCCAGGATGTGTTGATTGGGATTGACTCTGGCTATGAGCTGGATGCTTAGATACAGGTTCAGCAGTTCACCGGCAATCACTTTCTGGTCAGCATCCGCGACGTCGTTCAGCTTTTTTACCGCGGTGAGAAAACCGGCTTGCAGCATCTCCATACCCCGTTGTGCCAGTTCGGTGGCCGCAGGCAGTGTATGCAGCTCGCTGCTGGCACTGACCAGAAAGCAGCAGTTACGGTAGCTCATCTCTTCCCGGTAACGATAGCCTGAGGTAAAGAAACGGCGCAGGCCCGGTTGATTGGGGCTATAGGCCAGGTATTTGTCGATCCTTGGTTGCAGTTGCCACTGCAGGTAGTGATCCAG
>JAQFVO010000541.1 GCA_027942505.1 Endozoicomonas sp.
TAAGGCAGTAATAGTATGATATCAGGCAATGTTCATAACCCACTGACAACCTTTCAGGCACCCAACTCAGTCATTAACACGACAGACTCGTCAATGTTTGCAGCACGGTCTGTCAGACCCGGGCCAACGTCTGATTTAAAACAGGATATGTTGCGTATAGCCGGTGGCGATGAACAACGGGCTGATCTACTTGAAGACATCGCTAAAGACGGTGGTCAGGCTCGCTTCAAGGAGCTTTTAAAAAGGCTCAGTTCGGCGGCTGATGAGTCAGGTGGGCGCAGCATTCGCAGTATATGGAAAAACCAATTCACACCGGTCTACGCCCCCGCGAATCAACTCGAACCAAGATCTGATGAAGAGTTAACCAGTAACCATAAGTATGTGAGAGTCGGTAATGCGAATCCGGAACATTTGAAAGAGATGACAAACGGTGACGGGGAGTCAATCTATAAGTTCAGAACTCACGTTCGCGCAGGTGATGCAAATTCTGTGACGAAAAACATTGAATTGAGCAATTGTTTTTATAACCTGGGTGATGGTGGTGATAAAAGTATCTTCTCCAGCTCCGTGTACCAGCCCAACCCCGAGCTGGCAAAGCATACCGGCGCCTACCTGAATGAGTGCTCCGGAATCGGAAAATTCTTTTACGACGTTGAATTTGACGCCAACATCAAGACCACAGGTCCGGCCAATGCCACGATATTCCGGCTGATTCCCCACTCTGAAGGATTGTTATTTATCAGCGGCAAAAATACCATCCGCAGACTGAGTGTGGAAAGAAAAAGTGTTGAAGATTACAACCAACTGGTGGACAGAGGAAAGCGCTTCGGGCAGAGCGGTGAATCACCATTTACCGTCAATGTTGAAAATCATAACTGGAACCACTTCCTGACCATCAAGGCTCGTTGCGATTATGCCCGGTTTAAAGATGCTGATAACCGATGTGACATCCCCTTTGCAGGGGCACAAACACCGACATTCACAGCAACGTGCTGTAAAGAGGGTGATCGCCAGTGGCAGGACACCAAGTATCTGTATGTAGCACCGCTCAGGCAAAGAGGCTGGTTCAACGTGAAGTTCCGCATAGTCATGCCCGAGTTCAAGCAGAAATCAGAGCTTGCCACCGGGGACCCAAGGGTACATATTTTCATCAATGGTCAGAACGTCGTTAATACCAATGCCCGGGTCGGAAATAACAACGGGAAAGTTGGTACATCACCCGATCCCAGCTATACCAGCCACCCCACCGGCTACCATGTCCAGTTTGGTATTGCCGATGCATCGGGCAGGATGGTGGTGAAAATAAAGGATCCCAAGGTGCAGTCTTACGATTCGTCGGCAACGCAAAGTGACATCCCATTTCCGTATACAGCTGATGCTCGTTACAGCTTTACTTCCGGTGAGTGTCAACAAAACAGTTATCCTTACTCCAACACTCTTGATGACGTGTTGAAAGAGCTTGCTGCACAAGGGGATATTGACTGACTACACAAGGAAGTCAACATTGGTTAACTCGTTCTCCGGCTCACCTGGAGGGCGGTGCTTTCACTACCAGGGGAAGTGGTAGCCTGGCATATACCACCATCATTATCGCGAATGACAGCACAGTGACCCGACCTTTTGCAACAACCTCGAAGGAGGCTGTCGCAAAAAGCAAAAAAGCGTTGAACCACAAAGACACCAAGTCACAAAGGAAGCCTTTTTTGTCTGCCGGGCGTATAGGCCCGGAAAAAACTTTGTGTCTCCGTGTCTTTGTGGTTCCCTTCTTTTCAGGGGCTTTTGCGACAACCTCGAAGGAGGGAATCTAACTCAAGCCAGGGATCCCCACCTTCGTGAGGATGACGGTCAGCGGGGACATCTGACCTTGGCAGTCCACCACGCTCAGCATTCAGCAAGTACAAAAATAGACCCTGGAACTCTTGTTACTGCTTTGACCGGCTTTCCTCGCGTTCAATTCAGAAAATACTCAATGCGAGCACCGCGTGTAATTAACATCTGAGAAGTCTGCAAATACTTCAGTTGCACCCTCTGGACTGACGCCATAAAGACAGCAAAACGCTCCCGTGTAGTACCGGGATAACATCGAATCAATCGGGATTCTGGTTATCACTGGTACTTTTTGCCCATTGGTTATATAACCGCAGTCGTACCCGGTTTCAATGCAGTGAATGAATAATTCCAATGCACCAGTACGCTCTGCAACGGTTGCTGATGCAAGCACCTCATTATTGAGCTTGACAATAAAAATAAGACCATTGTCTTTTTTCGAGACACCGAGCAACAGATGATGATTATCTTTTTGCACGATACCGATACCACTCTCACCACAGTTCACAGCATCTGCCATATGCAGGGTAACCTGGTAGCTGAAATAGCTGTGTGATTGTCGAAAGCCAACAAGGGCAGACTGACTACGCTCCCGGACAGGTTGGCCAGACCAGACTCTTAAACGCCCCTGCTCTGACAGAATCTGAAAACGGCCGATCTCCGGAAGTCGACGAAAACTCCACTCTTTTTTCAGAACAGGGCCGGAGAAATCATCATAAAAGTCACCATTACCAGATTGACCTGATCCCGGAAATGGTAAAGGTAAGTATTTTTCCACCTTGCCACTATTGGGCGCACACACTGGCCAGAGCATGTCGCGGTTATCCGGATTTTCTGCTTCCCAGACAACAGGAAGCAGATGGGTCTCCCTGCCCATGTTGGAACGACCGGCAATATCATTACGAATCCCCAGGCAGACCATATACCAACGGCCATCAGCCAGCTCAACCAGGTCACCATGCCCGGTGCTGTTTACCCAGTAATTATTAGT
>JAQFVO010000547.1 GCA_027942505.1 Endozoicomonas sp.
ATCTCCTCTTGAGAAAAAGGAATATGGACTTTCGTCAACATCGATGGGTGAAAGGCTTTGATGTTGATAAGGCAACGGGGATCTTTAACCAGAAATTCCGACTTCGTTGTTTTGATAATGGTTCTGGGTTGATTACTGCATCGGGAATTCCACTCTTCCTGGGTATAACCCGTCGTACATTTGTAGTCCACCAAATTGGTGTCTTTACTTGTGGTCATCTCCAAAATGGCCAGGGGCTTGTTCAGGTTGTAGTCGTTGATGCGATATCCGCGGCAGTGCCTGGCGTTTTGTGCCACGTACAGACCCAGGCCATATTTGGTACTTTGACGGTTAACCTGTTGTTGGTCAAAGCTCAGTTGACCCAGTCTGTAGTTTTTAACCCGTCCCATCTCATCTTCATTGGACATGAAGGTACCAAGGCGATAGAGCCGCTCGGGTATGGCGAGGCGTTTTGCCGGTATTCTCTGTTTTGGTAGCTCCGGCAAAGGGGTTGAGAACAGAACGACAATCTCTTCCTCACTAAGACGCTCAGTGTCAACGATCTTTCTGACCAGGCCCTTATGCTGCTTTGCCCTCTGCCTGATTTGGTTTTCTGTGAATTTGAACAGCTCGATATCTTCCAAGTCATTCAGCTGACATTTGTTGAGCTGCTGGCAGTCTTTATTCAGGTAGTGGGTTAATCGCCACACAATCTGGTGATTGTACCAGGGGTAGAGATTTTGAAATCGTTGATGGATGATGGTGGCATCATCGCTGGCTGGCTGGTCTTTGCTGGCGGCAGTTGATGGCTGAGATCCCCTGGGTTCGTTCACCGTCATGCCAAACGTCACTGTGGCCATGTCTTGCAGGGAGTCGTGGTGTTCAAGAATGACCAGCGCCATGTCATCGGGCGTTAGCTGGTCAATGGTGCAGTGAAAACGACTTTGAACGTATACTTCCTCTACCGTGGTGCAAAATCTGGCAAAACTGGGATTGTCAATTTTAAAGTATTTTTCGCGCAGCACGTCCCGGCCATTTTTCGGTTTATCGACGGGCAAGGCGACAGACTGTTTCTCATCTTGTAGGCTCTGTGGCAGTCTGCTTGCCTCGGTGGTGGCTGGTGTCACTGTCCAACCAGACAGCTCACCTGCCTCACGCTCCTCAACTGGATGGGCAGGGGTTTTGATCTCATTATGGTAGGTACTCTTTTCGCATGGATTCATACCCGCTTTTCCCTGAGGCTTGAGGAGTTGAGTATTTGATCCCCGAAACTCTGCTGAGTTCCGTGACTGCCTGGCAGACAATCAAAAGGTGCAACTCGGGCAAGCTTAAGTGGCAGGCTGGGTATGGCAAGTGAGGTTGCTGTGCCAGTTGTCATCCCGGTCATGGACTGTGCAGGCGAGGCTTTACGACAAATTAGTAATGATTCCTGAATGACTATTCTAAAGTTCTTGTGTCAACAAGATCTAATGTGAGTGTTTCATATGAGAATGGTCCAGGTTTACCAAGGGCTCTGTTGCTGGCCTCGACGCTTTGATGGTGGCAACTCGAGCCAGCCTGTTCAACAGACTCAGGACGAGTCACCGTCGGCTGTTGCTTCGCCAGGCGAGTCTCTATCCATACTACAGGCCCGGAGGCCAACGCGTGCCTGCCTGAGTGAACTTAATATCGGTTCTGCCTCAGGGGCGGCTGACGGCAAAGTAATCCCTGACTACACTATTGGCCGGGCTCCTGTTCCTCCCAAAAGCATTTTGAAGCGTTCGCACGAAGGGGCCGTGAGTTCTGATGAGCGCCCTGTAAAGTCTGTGAGATTCGAACAGGATATGATGATTTATCGCATTGAACCACGCAAAGCTTTCAGGCGAGTACCGCTAACCCGCAAATACTCCCGATCGTATCGACAGAGGGTAAAAAGTGAGGCAAGGAAAAATCAATCCTCAGTAGTAAAGGCTAATACCGGGAAGAACAGGGAGGTAAGTGCTCTGGGTGAAGAGCTTCGCAAACAGCTCAGGTCCGAAGCTCCATCCCCCCCTGGAGTGCAAGCAGGTGTCAATAGCCTTCCTGATGCCAGTTAAGTCATCCTTTTGCCGTGTCGCGTAAGGTTTCTTGCGTCGGTTTTGGCGACAATCCGGGGTTAGCGGTTGGTGTTGTGACGGGAAGGGGAACAGTTTTATTGCCCCGCACGGGCGTGATGATTCTTACCAGGTAATACCTCTGTTAAAACAAGACAATGTTTGCGTAATTAAAAGGTGCGAACAGGCGGCAATTCTTTATAATGTGGACTTTTCTACCACCGGGAGATTTGTCTTGAAACCCATCATGTTGGCATTTGCAGCTTTATTCCTGTTGGCACCTGTGGCCCATGCGACCA
>JAQFVO010000576.1 GCA_027942505.1 Endozoicomonas sp.
TGTTCAGTCAACTATTCAGATGTTGGGAGACAGAGGTATCAAGGTAGTCTGTCTTAACCTAGGCAACACTGACCTAACGTCACCTACAGGTAGGCTCATGGTCTCAATGCTGTCAGCTGTCGCACAGTTAGAACGTGACCTTATTGTTGAGAGGACACAGGCAGGACTAGCGAGAGCCAAAGCGGAAGGCAAGAAGCTAGGCAGGCCGGTTGCCACTGAGACTACCAAGAAGGTACAAGAGCTAAAGGCTCTGGGTCTTACTCAGGTAGCTGTTGCTTTGCGTCTGGATTGTTCAGTGATGACTGTTAAAAGGCACTGGCATAAAGAGGCCTAAGGTTTACTTTGGGTTAGTGGTTACTAACATATGGCTACCCATCTATATTCACCTGTTCGGGGATTATGTAAGTGATCACTAACCTAGAGTTAACCCTTTCGCAGTCTTAAAGAGAGCCTAAAACAGCCACTCTCTGAGGCCCTGAGCCAACCCTATGCTACCCTACAGGGTACTCAGTGAAAACCTCTGAGAGTGGCTTAAAACGGCCCTCAGGCAGCCTTAACGGTTGACTCTGGGCTAACCTTGCAGTAACATGCCGTTTCTCTTACCTACTTGGAGACACACTCAATATGCAAATCTACACCAACGCCATCATCGCCAGTGCTATTACTCAGAACCGTCTGGTCACTGAGTCCGGCCACAAGGACCGCCTTGTAGAACTCTATGAGGAAGGTGTAAACGTTGACCCTATCACTGTCATGCAGAAAGAAGGCACAGAGCAATTCTGGATTATTGATGGTTTCCACAGGTTCCACGCGCAGAAAGAATTGAAGCGTGAACAAATAGAAGTGAACGTCATTGGTAAGGGAACCGAAAGGGATGCACGTATTCGCAGTCTTAAAGCTAACGCCGAGCATCGCTTACAGCTTGCCCGTAATAAAGGTGACATTAAGTTTTCTTGTGCTGCTGCTGCCGATTTGCTTAAAGCTGAACAATTAGAAAGCGGAGTGGATTACTTTGAGGTCAAAGTGTGCGCCAAGAGGATTACCGAAATGTGTGGTCTGAAGTTCAAGAAGAACGGTAACGCACACTCAACGGCTGATTCTGCCGCTTCTGCTATTAATAAGGAAGCAAAGGAAGCAAGGGATGAACTCATAGTTGAACTTCTGGAACAGGGTAAGACCCGATCTGAGGTTATGGCGGCAACAGGAGCAAGTGAGTCCACTGTTAAAAGGGCAACTAAAGAATGGAAGGAAGGGGGGTCAAAAACCCAAGATGGGGAAATGAACCCCCCCGAAGCTAGCCTTTCTCCCTTACCTGTAGATGAACCTGAAGCTGACCCTTTTGCAGCGTTCGATGAAGCTCCCGAAGCATTCATGCCCGAACCTGCTATTGTTCCGTCTACTAATCTCACTCCTGAGACTAACTCACGGAAAGAACGTGTCCTTGAGTTCTGCTTTGCTCCCGTAGAGCAGGCCAATCTGACTATCTCTGGTCTCGACTATTTGGTTGAGCATGGCGGTTCTGATGAAGAATTGCTGGAAGGTTACGCAGCGTTACCTGAAAGCCGCCGTAAGTTTGTCAAAGCTAACATCGAGCGCTTTGTCAGGTTGATGTCTGAGGCAGGTCTCTATTAACCTTTAAGCCCTGCCCTGTAGATGAACCCCTCAAAAATCCACAACGGAGAAATGGGGCTAACCTTTCTCCCTTACCTAAAGATGAACCTGAAGCTGACCTTTAAGCCTGACCTGTAGTCGAATCGCAAAAAATCCAAGATGGAGGAATTGCGCACCCCTGAAGTAAAAACCCTGATGATAATACCCTCGGCAA
>JAQFVO010000612.1 GCA_027942505.1 Endozoicomonas sp.
GGTGCATATTCCACCACAATGGTATCGTCTAGCAGCGATGAGTGGCTCATCACTACGCCCCCCAGTTGGCAAAGGATGCACTGCTGCATGATCAGCGCAATGGGTTTTACCCGCCCGGCGGGGCAGGCTTTAGGCTGGTAAGCGGATGACAGAACGTGCAGGCAGGTCTTCAGGATATCGCCGCCGTCATGAACCCGGGAGTCGTATCGACCGGCCTGGGCATCGCCGAAGCGGTCTTCATCCAGGCCTGAACTGCGGATGATGAAGGCCCCGTTGAATTGTTGCCGGAGAGTGAGGTAGCGTTCGCGAATATCCCAGGCCGCACTGCTACCCTGGACATGTTGATAGAAATCCTCGCTGGCAATCCATGCGGACAAACCTTCTAACCATACTGACTGCAGATCCTCGGGAAGTTCGGCAACCATCTTGCGCAATTCTTCCAGGCTGTATGGTGTCTGCGGCAACTGGTGTCCGTCTGGCAGAAAAGGCAACAGGCATTCTGAGGGGAAAAAATGTTGTTCCAGAGCGGCCACCAGGGACGACTCCACCACTGTGAAAGGGGGAACCGGAATGTTAGCCTGGTGCATAACGTGCAGAAACATTCCCTTGCCGCCCATAAGAGCACGAATTTGCGGATCTGTGGTGGGTGTCAGGGTGTCAGGGCAGTGATTATCGGGAAGTTCAATATCACGGGCGGATAGTGATGGAAAAGGGCCGGTTGTTTGGTAGGCCATATCCCCATCGTTCCACTGGCAGAAGGGGGCGCAATGATCGACATGGCTGATAGGGTGGCCCAAAGCGAATGTTGTGTGGCAATGCCCGGTGCGGGTAGTTAGATCCCGAGCCTGATCTGACATTGATAATCGCAAGTTTTCCATTATTGAAATTTTTCCCTTTCTATTAATTGACCGTTTTTTTTGAAAAAAGTTGCAGCACAGGAATAGGACATTCATAAATTTATCAACTTGAAAAAAATGGGTGTCCTTTTTTTGTTTTTTTTGTTTTTCCTTTTTTTGTTTTTTGTTTTTTGTTTTTTTGTCATAAATCGATAATTGTGAGGAACCGGATACGTTAATCGTGCCCGTCCGGGCCTGATAGGGTTCAGGTCGGTAATGGCCTCTTTTACTCGGACAAACACCCGCTGGGAGCAGATTTGGTCTAACTTTATGTCGGGCAAATTTTTAACTGGCTTATGAGCCAATTATTAAAAAGAAAGAGCGCCAGTATTTAAGGGCAGTTCATTAATGTTCACCCCCAAATTGATGCTTTGCATCACGTTTTACTTTTGAAAACTCAATTTCTTTTCTTTTCCTCGCGTCGTAGATCGAGTCGAAATAGTCGAAAGGTGCTCTTCCTTCGAGAAATCTTACCTTTTCTCCTGCTGCTGTATCATCTTCGTCAGGATCTTTGCGGTGGTAAAGAGGTAGCTTCATCTCATCAGCAATTTCGCGTGCGGCATCAATATACAATAAATTACGCTGTTCGGGATAGGCCATCTCAAGAAATAATGCAGGGCAATCATCCTGATCCAGCACCATACGAATAAGGCTTCTGCTGAGGATATTTCCCTTTTTGCTCTTTCTGACAATCATGGCGTTGCGCCCATCCATCACATAGCTCATCAAACCCTGGTTTGCTTCCAGCTTGCTATCCGGTGACAGACAGGTTTTCACTTCAAGTCCACTAACAAAAAGATCCCAGGGGTCTTCTGTTAGCTCCAGAGTTTCCCCCACAGACAATAGTTTGTGTCTGGTTTCCTGGCTGAAGTCGCTGAAATTCGCCCGCCAGCCTGCTATGAATAGTGGGTATTTCTGGTAAACAGCCGTCAAGTGCTGATTGTTCAGAGGTGACTGCCTGTTCTCAATAAATGTGTTGTTAGTACAGGACTTTATAAATTCCTCGATAAGAGGTACAAGTTCTG
>JAQFVO010000679.1 GCA_027942505.1 Endozoicomonas sp.
CACATAAGCATAACCACTGGCCAGTGCAGCACCACGCACTCCCCAGCCCCAGTACTTAATAAAGAGGGTATCAAGCAGAACATTGGTCAGGGCAACAATAACCAGCCCCGTCAGGGCGTAGTTCGGGGCACCATCAACCCGGGCAAAAAATGACAGTGAATAAGTCAGCCCCATGACTAACAAAAATGGGGTCAGCGTCTGAATATATTCGATAGTCAGAGCAGAAGATTCACCTTCAGCACCCAGAAAAACGGCCAACTCATCCGCGTATACCCAGCCCAGAGAGGCTGTTGTCACCGAGTAAATGGTAACGATGATCAGAGACTTGGTAAAAATATTGGACGCTTGTCTAATATCCCCTGCCCCCTTTACCTTGCCGGCAACAACCCCGCTGCCGACCATAATCATGACACACAGACCAAAAAAGCCCGAGAACAGGGGCACCACCAGATTTACCGAGGCAAGTGCAGTTGCACCAACATAGTTACCGACAAAAATCCCATCGACAACACCCGCCGATGAAATAGCCAGCAGGCCTAAAACCGAGGGCACGACAAACCGGAAAAAGTCGACGGTAGTGCTCCCCGTTGTCATGCCATCATTGGCATATGGAACTGACATATACACCCCTTATTGCTTGCATTGGCAGCCTCTTCTTAGCGGCTCACCGGAAGACGGACTAATCAGATTACCACTGAATTTATGAACATTAGTTCAAGTTGGACAGATGTTCATTTATTTTCTATTCTATGTCAACTTTGCCGCTGAAATCAGGTTACCGGAGTGAACGCTTATGAGCTATCTGCCCAAAGAAGAGAAACGCAAGGCAATTCTTGATGCCGCCTTGACTCTTGTCGTCTCTGGTGGATTTGCCAGCATCACCGCCCGTAAGGTTGCCCAGCAGATGGGCGCGGCAACAGGCACCATACATCACCATTTTTCTTCCCTGTCGGAATTGAAAAGCGAGGTGCTGCGCTACGCCGTTGGTACCAGCATGGCGTCCGACCGGGAGGCCATAAAGAGTCTGCCGCCATACGAATCCCTGCTGCAACTGTTGTTGCCCTCCAACTATTATCTGGGTCGTGAGCACGAAAACCGGGTTTGGGTCAGCGCTGCGGACGAAATGTTACGCAATGAAGCACTGAAAAAGGTCTATTGCAAGGCGATGACGGGACTGATTGATGAGATTGAGAACGTCATCCTGACAGGACAGAGCACGGGCCTGTTTCATCCCATCGTAAATACTCGACAATGTTCATGGAAACTGGCAGCTACCGCAATCACATTGACCGATTACGTCCATCTCAATGACAGCGGCCTCACCCTGCAAGCGGCCGATGAGTTGGTCACAAAGGACATTCAACTGACGCTGGGCATGCAAAAAGATGCGCTAACGATGGACTGAAACA
>JAQFVO010000693.1 GCA_027942505.1 Endozoicomonas sp.
CAGTTCGTCCATTGTGGCCATGTGCGGCTCCTTATTTGAATGCGTAGTTAGTGACGACCACGGATTGCGTCCGGATCAGGTTAGTGGCGTAGGTGATCAATTGAGTGCCGATGGTGTTCAGTGTTTGCTGGGCGTCGGCGGCGGCTTCGGCGGCCTTAGCTACTTCATTTTTTGCCAGCTCTGCACTATCAGCCGCATCTGAAGCATCTGCCTGCACTCCATTTGCCATAGATCGTATAATCTGCTGAGTTCTTATGACGTCTGTATGTACCGGGATAATCTGTCTCTCAACCTGCGACTGTGCCTGCTGAGTTTCATTCCTGGCAGCCTCGGTCTTACGCTGCGACGCTAACACTGCACCCTTAACGGCATCAGTTTTTTCATAAGCTTTTTGTGTCTCGTCCCTCGCCCCCTCTGTCGCCGCCCGAGCTTCACCGCTGGCCTTACTGTGGGCAAAGCTGGTTTCGGCGTACTGCCCTGCCAGTTGCAACGGTTCCGCCAGTAGCCCCTGCTGCTCTTCACTGGTCTCAATCAGCTGGTTAATCAGCAGCTGGGCTTCGGTGCTGATCCGGTTGACCTGGCTGTTGCCTTCGGCCACCAGTTCAGTCACCTTGCTGTCTACGCTGTTGGCGGCCTGTTCTGCCCGTGTGGCGGCTTGTGTGGCCAGTGTCGTTTGCTTACCGCTTTCGGTCAGGTTGGTTTGGCTGTTCTGTTCGGCGGTTTCTGCCCGCTGGATCAGCTGGGTGATGGTCTGCGCGATCAGGGCAATATCGTTTTTCGCCTGCTCCACGGCCAGAACATCTTCCGCCACGGCGGCAGTGTTCTCTCTCACCTCACGGGCCAGGGCTTCACTCTGCTGCAGGTTATCGCCGATAGCGCCGGTGCCTTCGGCGGTGTCGTACAGTTTGTTGATCAGTGCCTGCCATTCGGAGGACTTGGGGATATTGCCGCCCGCAAAAATGGCCAGCATCTCTTCACGGCTTACCATGCCTGATATTCTCCGGGGATCTGGGCGACGGGTACGCCGGACTGACTGTCAGCGGGATCATCCGGCAGGATCTGGATAGTGCCGCTCTCCCCTTGCAGGGATACCACCAGAATGGCGTCGTCGGTTGGGTTGGTAGCGCCCTGCTCCGCCATAACAGAAGAGACGGTGCGGGTGGTGCTGTTACGGTTGGCCTGGGGCTGCTTGCGATAGTGCAGGCTGGCATCCTGGTTATAGTCCCGGTACTCCTTCAGGGCCTGCCAGAACCGGCTGGCAAATTCCGCCGCCCCTTCACCGCGCAGGCCGGAGCTGTCGAAGTGGCGGGCATAGAGGCCAATCACCCCATCCAGCAAAATGGCTTCCCAGTCATCAGGCACAATGGCGCAGGTCATCGGAATGGTATAGAGCACAGTCAACAACATCGGTTGCGCCGGGGCCGGGAACAGGTGTAGCCGACCGCCATACTCGCAATAGAAACGAGGCTCACCACTGTTATTGCGTCCTTCGCATTCGGCCCGCTGGCCGCTGATCCACTCCATGGACTTCTTATCCAGGGACTGCTTGCAGTGCACACTGAGCAGACGGTCCACCTTGCCTTTGACATCAAACACATCCTGTCCGGGGTAGACGGTCATGACAAAATGGCGCTTGGCAAACCACCAGGGCAGTTTGTTATAGCGCACCGCCTTGGTCAGGGTATGGCCCAGCCAGCGGCGCACCGTCTCTTTCGGGTCCTGCATCCGGCTGTTATTGGTCACCACGGTGGTACGCAGCTTAAGCAGCGCCATCACATCATCAATGATTCGGTCTTCCCGTGTACTGTCTGGCCTAGGGTGTTGTGGCTCCATTCTCTGCCATCCAAAAACTCTTTATGAAAAAAAGGCGCGGCCTGTGCAGGTACCGCGCCCAAATGGTTACAGGGGAAAGTCGATCAGGCGTTATACGATGCCTATGCAGGCATCGTATAATTACCCTCAC
>JAQFVO010000704.1 GCA_027942505.1 Endozoicomonas sp.
ATCTCCTCTTGAGAAAAAGGAATATGGACTTTCGTCAACATCGATGGGTGAAAGGCTTTGATGTTGATAAGGCAACGCGGATCTTTAACCAGAAATTCCGACTTCGTTGTTTTAATAATGGTTCTGGGCTGATTGCTGCATTCAAAATTCCACTCTTCCTGGGTATACCCCGTCGTACATTTGTAGTCGACAAAATTAGTGTCTTTGCCAGTGGTCATCTCCAAAATGGCCAGAGGCTTGTTCAGGTTGTAGTCGCTGGCGCGATATCCGCGGCAGTGCCTGGCGTTATGCGCCGCGTAAAGACCAAGGCCATATTTGGTACTTTGACAGTTAACCTGCCGTTGATCAAAGCTCAGTTGACCCAGTCTGTAGTTTTTAACCCGTCCCAGCTCATCCTCATTGGACATGAAGGCACCAACGCGATAGAGCCGCTCGGGTATGGCAAAGCGTTTTGCCGCTATTCTCTGTTTTGGTAGCTCCGGCAAAGGGGTTGAGAACAGAACAACAATATCTTCCTCACTAAGACACTTTTGGTCAACGAACTTTCTGAGCAGGCCTTTATGCTGCTTTGCCCTTCGCCTGAGTTGGTTTTCTGAGAAATAGTACAGATCGACCCCTGCCAAGTCACTCAGCGGACAGTCATTGAGCTGCTGGTAGTCTTTACTCAGGCAGTGGGTTAATCGCCACAGAATTCGGTCATTGTACCAGTGGTAGAGTATTTTAAATCGGTCGAAGATGCAGAGGGTGGACTCATCGCAGGCTGGCGGGTCTGTGTTGGCAACAGTTGATGGTTCAGAACGCCCGGGTTCGTTCACCGTCATGCCAAACGTCACTGTGGCCATGTCTTGCAGGGAGTCGTGGTGTTCAAGAATGATTAGCGCCATGTCATTGGGCGGTAGCTGGTCAATGGTGCAGTCAAAACGACTGTGAACGTATACTTCCTCTACCACGGTGCAAAATCTGGCAAAGGTGGGATCATCAATATCATGGAATTTTTCGCGCAGCACGTCCCGACCGTTTTTCGGCTTATCAACGGGCAACATCTCTTCTTGTGAACTCTCCGTCTTCTGAGGCAGTCTGTTTGCCTCGGTGGTGGCTGGTGTCACTGACCAGCCCGACAGCTCACCTGCCTCACGCTCCTCAACTGGGTGGGCAGGGATTTTGATCTCATCAGGACAGGGACTCTTTTCGCATGGACTCATACCCGCTTTTCCTCGAGGCTTGGGAAGTGAAGTTTTTGATCCCCGCAACTCTGCTGAGTTCCGTGACTGCCTGGCAGACACTCAAAAGGTGCAATTCGGACAAGCTCAAATGGAAGGCTGGGCATGGCAAGCCAGGTTGCTGTGCCAGTGCCTGAAGGCAAGAGCATTGATTGTCTGCTGGATACTGATTGGATTTGTGCTCTTGATTAAAACCGCAGCGAGCGCAACGTTCGTTGCCATGATCCAAGGTTCAAGCCGCCTTTACGCCAGTCCTGATACACCCCCCTGAAAACAGGGAAATGACCGCATTATTGTGACCAGGAAGCCTGTGCGGGCCAAATTCAGCAGAGCTTGTTGTCGTTGCCTTTTATTGCAACTGTACAGAGAACTATTAATTGTTCTATTCAGGTTTGATATATGGCCTGAAATAGTTGAATAGCAGTTCGTAAAGATTTTTTAATGACTATCCTTAGGTTTTTGCTTCAACAAGATCTAATGTGAGTGTTTCATATGAGAATGAACCAGATTTCCCGAGGGCTCTGTTGCTGGCCTCGGCGTTTTGATGACGGCAACTCAAGCCGGCCTGTTCGACAGACTCAGAACGAGTCACCATCGGCTGTTGCTTCGCCAGGCGAGTCGCTATCCATGCTACAGAGGCCGACGCAAGCAAGGCCAACGCGTGCATGCCTGAGTGAACTTAATATCGGTTCTGCCTCAGCGGCTGACTGCAAAATAATCTCTGACTACACTGTTGGCCGGGCTCCTGTTCCTCTCAAAAGTATTTTGAAGCGTTCGCACGAAGGGGGCGTGAGTTCTGATGAGCACCCTGTAAAGTCGGTGAAATTCGAACAGGATAGGGTGGTTCATCGCATTGAACCAGACAACGCGGTCAGGCCAGTTCATCCAACCCGCAAATTCTCCCGAACGTATCGACAGATGGTAAAAAATCAGGCAAGGAGAAATCAATCCTCAGTAGTGAAGGCTAATACCGGGAAGAACAGGGAGATAAGTGCTTGGGGCCAAGAGCTTCGCAAACATCTCAGGTCCGAAGCTTCATCTCCCCCCCTGGATTACAAACTGTTGTCATTAGCCTTTCCTTGACGGCAATTCCGGGTTAGCGGTTGGTGTTGTGCCCGGGGGGGCGAACAGTTTCATTGCCCCGCACGGGCGTAATGATTCTTACCAGGTGATACCCGTATTAAAACAAGACAATGTTTACGTAATTAAAAGGTGCGAACAGGCGGCAATTCTTTATAATGTGCACTTTTCTACCATCGGGAGATTTGTCTTGAAACCCATCATGTTGGCATTTGCAGCTTTATTCCTGTTGGCACCTGTGGCCCATGCGACCA
>JAQFVO010000719.1 GCA_027942505.1 Endozoicomonas sp.
ACTGGCAGGGAGTTAAGGAGTTGATTGGCAAGGCCGCACCACTGGTGGGTACCGCTCTGGCAGGCCCAGCCGGTGGCGCGGTGGGGGCCATGCTGGCCAATGTGCTGGGCACAGAGCCTGATGCGGCGGCTGTCGCCCAGGCTATTCAGCAAGACCCTGAAGCGCTGGTGAAACTGAAGCAGTTTGAGTTTGAGAATGAGCAGCATATACGAGATCTGGCGTTTAAAACCCTGCAGGTGGAGTTGACCGACAAGGCCAACGCTCGAAGCGTTCACCATGATAGCCGGATGCCAGCCATCATTACCCTGTTGATGACCGTGATTGTCGGGGCGCTGCTGGTGGCGTTGTTCTGGATCGAGATCCCGGATGGCAATAAGGATGTCGCGTTCATGATGCTGGGTCAGACGGTGACACTGTGGGCGGCGTCGGTCACCTATTGGGTGGGCACAACCCGCAGCAGCAGTGACAAGAGCAAGCTGCTCGGGCAGTCCGGACTAGGTTCTTTCCAGCCAAAATGATGCGGGTGCGCGAGGTCGCGGTTTTTCCGGTGTGCGAGGGATTTTCACAAACCATGTCCACGTCCGCATGGATAGCGGACATTTTCAGGAAATAAAGCGGGAGGACACAAAACCGGATTAGCTCTAATTTATGTCCCATATCAAACCGCAGGAGAAGGATATGCTGGTTAATCAAAAACAGTTGGCTGAGATACTGGGCAACACCACCCGACATATAAGACGCATGACTGATGAGGGTATGCCAATCCACGGCAGGAAAGGGAAAGAAACTATTTATAATACATCTGAGGTGATTGCCTGGTTACGCTCTCAGGCAGTGAGCAGCAAGTTGGGTAAGGAGATCAAAAAGAAGGAACTGTTAGCCAGTAACCTATCCCGTCTTCAGGTAATGCTTAACGGTATTCTTGCAGAACATTTAGTTCCGCCATCCAAGCGGACATCCCCCCCTGAAAATGCAGAGGCTCACCGATGACCACACAGAAGGAGCTGGGTGAGCATATCGACCTTTCTGACCGTCATATCAGACGACTGGTGAAAGATGGTGTGTTGCCACCTGCCAAAGCCAATAAAGGTTATGACATCGATGCCTGTCGTCTGGCTTACCTCCGTTATCTTCGTGGTCTGGCAATGGGTCAGGTAGAAGCACATCATGATGGTGAAGAAGGTTATGACAGCGAAGCCGAACGGGCGCGACTACTCCACCATCAGGCCAACCTTGCAGCTATTAAAGAAGAAGAGGAACGGGGCAACCTTGCCAGGGTGGATGATGTTGCCCGTATCTGGGGAGAAGAAACCACCACCTTTAGAAACCGGATGCTGCAATTGCCCGGGCGGGTAGTCTCTTTGATCATTGGCGAAACCGATGAGCGAAAGGTTAAAGAAACCCTGCAGGATGAAATAGAACAGGCCCTTGAAGTTTTGAGCACTGGTGATGATCTCGACGAATGAACAGATTGATATTGCCAGTCTGTTGCAGGCTCGACGGGATAACCGCGACAGACTGAAGCCCCCTCTGAAACTGCTTCCCCATGAGTGGGCAGAGCGGAGCGTGATGATACCTGCCGGAAATGCCAAGCCGGGGCCGGTGCGTTTTGCCAATGCCCCTTTCCAGATTGAACCCATGAATATGACGGTGGATCCGGAGTGTTACCGGATAACCCTGATGTGGGGAGCACAAACCGGAAAGAGTCAGGTCCAGTTGATGGCCATGGGGTTTTTCATTGGTCACAATCCCCAGTCACAAATGATGATGCAGCCCAGTGAGGGTGATTTGCAGACCTGGCTTAATGCCAAGTTTGAGCCGATGGTGGACAGTACCCCGTCATTGGGTGACAGAATCGCCAAGCCTCGCAGTCGTGAAGGGGTGAATAACCAGAAAATGAAGTCTTACCCGGGCGGCTTTCTTATGTTCGCCTGGAGCGGTTCACCTAAAACCATGCGCGGCAGATCTGCCCCCAAGATCTTCTGTGATGAGGTGGATGGTTATGAGGTGACAGCGGAAGGTAACCCTGTCTCTTTGCTCTGGCAACGTGCGGCCACCTTTGGTGATCAGCGTCTTCTGTTTGAAACATCAACGCCAACCATCAAGGGCGGTTCATTTATAGAAACCAGTTTCGAGCAGGGAGACCAGCGGCGCTTTTATGTGCCCTGTCCTCACTGTAATGAAAAGCAGGTTTTACAGTGGAGCAATGTCGTCTGGCAAAAGGAGCTGGATGGCCAGGGTAATGTCATCGAGCACCAGCCAGAAACAGCCCGGTATCTCTGCAAACAGTGCGGAGCTCTCTGGAACGATGCCGAACGATTTGCCGCGATTCGTGCCGGTGAATGGATAGCGGGCAAACCATTCAGAGGCCATGCCAGTTATCATCTGTCTGAGCTGTATAGCATGTTCCGCAGGTTGCGGGATGTGGTCACTTCCTTTCTGGAAAAGAAAGCAGCGAACGACCTGCAAACTTTCTTCAACGTATCCCTTGCTGAAACATGGGCAGAGCAGGGCGAAGAAGTAGACCACCATTTATTGCTGAATCGCTGTGAGCCCTTTGCTGCTGAAGTGCCTGCCGGTGTGGTCACCATCACAGCCGGTGTGGACGTTCAGCGGGACCGTTTGGAATTGGAGCTGGTGGGCTGGGGTGTGGGTTATGAATCCTGGTCACTGGATTACCAGGTGTTCTATGGGGATCCAACATTGCCGGAAACCAACCCGGACAGCCCATGGTATGAACTGAACGATTACCGTGAGCAGATCTGGCAACATGAACACGGCCACCAGTTGAAACTGTTTGCCGTCTGTATCGACTCATCAGACCAGACCGACCATGTTTATAACTACTGCAAGGGCAAAGGTGGACGACGGGTATTTGCTATTAAAGGTGTCGGCGGCTGGGGGCGTCCGGTGGTGGCCAGTCCCAGCAGGCGACGCAATGGCCGAAAGAATATCCGACCGGTTGATCTTTTCCCCGTTGGTGTTGATGAGGCGAAGCTGATTGTTATCAAGCGACTGGGGATTAAAGAACCGGGTGCCGGTTACTGTCACTTCCCTGAAGGCAGAGACGAAGAGTTCTTTGAACAGATCACCGCCGAAAAAATGATAACCCGGTACCGCAAAGGCTTTCCGTTCCGGGAGTGGCACAAAACCCGTGAGCGAAACGAAGCATTGGACTGTCGTGTTTATGCCCTGGCTGCTTTGCATCTGATGAATGTCAACTTGCAACGGATGGCTAAAAAGCTGGAGTCTGCACTGCCGGAACAAACCACAAAACCGGAGTCTGTACCGACAGAACAAAAGCCGGATCAGGAAAAACAGACGGAGGGAAAAAAGCGCAGACGATTTAAAGTCAGGAGAAACTAATATTCCCGGAACCTGACGTGATCCCCTATACCCTGACAGCCGGTGTCACGCTGGCCTTTCAAGTGAACCTGACTGCTTATCCTGCTGATGGCTGGACTTTATCCCTGCATCTTCGTGGCCCATCGTCCATTGATTTAACCGCCGAAAACTCCAACGTAATCCACCAGTTCAGCGAATCCGCCAGCAATACCAGACAGTGGAAAGCCGGGCAGTACCGCTATGTGCTCAGGGCTACCAGTCGTGGTGATGATCTGGCGGTGGTCGAGGTAGACAGCGGCACACTGGAAATCATCCCCGATCTGTTAGCCATGGCCGATGGTACCGATACCCGCAGCCATGCCCAGAAAGTACTGGAAGCCATCGAGGCTGTTCTGGAAGGACGGGCCCGCAAAGATCAATCCAAGTACAAGATCAATAACCGGGAGCTGGAACGTACGCCACTGCCCGATCTTTTAGCGTTCCGCAAAACCTACAAGGCAGAAGTCGCCCGGGAGATTCGCAAGGCCAAGGGCCTGTCACCATTCCAACATGTACGGGTGAGGTTTAGCTGATGGTATGGAGTTTATTCAAACGCTCAGCGGCTGAGCCAGCACCGCCAGCCAGGACCAGACATAATCGGTTGGCATTGTCAGCACTGGCCCGTTCCTTTTTCGATGGTGCCAAAACCGACCGACTCAGAGCCGACTGGCCATCATTCCCGCTGGATGGCTGTGCCATTGTCCGCAGGAATCAGCGCATTCTGGTCGCACGATCCAGAGAGCAGGCAGCCAATAACGACTATGCCCGGGCATTTATCCGAGGTGTTCGAAACAATGTTGTGGGTGCCAACGGGGTCAAGCTGCAAGCCCGGGCAATCAATGCAGATGGTGGCCTTGATCAGCTGGCCAATGACGCCATTGAAAGAGCCTGGCGGCAATGGGGCAAACGACAGCACTGTGATATTGCTGGCCGGTTAAGCTGGTCTGAGCTGGAGAAGTTGATGATCACCACCGCCGCAAAGGATGGTGAGTTTCTGGTGGTGATTCTCGAAGGTGACGACGCTGGCGAGTGGGGCTTTGCCCTGCAAGTTATGGATCCGCAATATCTGCCGGTGGACTATGACCGCGATCGTATGCCTGACGGGCACTATATCCGCCACGGCATCGAAATGAACCAGTATGGTCGTCCTGTCGCCTACCACCTGCAAAGCCATGAGAACAATACCAAGGCCTACGTCTGGAACGCCAAAAGCTATCAGCGAATCCCGGCAGAGAATGTCATTCACGGGTATGTCGCAGACTTTATTGGCCAGTATCGGGGTATGCCGTGGATGGCGAGTGCACTGTGGCGCATGAAAAACCTCAATGAATTTGAGAACGCGGCCCTGGTCAATGCCCGCACCAGTGCCAACAAGCTGGGATTTTTTGAGACCGAAAATGGTGATGAGTTTGACCCGGATGAAGAAGAGCTTGAACTGAACACGCAATCGGGTGATTTCACGGTGTTGCCTCCGGGAGTTAAGGCACCGTCATCGTGGGACCCGGGCTATCCAGCCGGAGAGTTTCAAACCTTCAGTCAGCAAGCCCTGAAGGGTATCGCGTCCGGTTTGGGTATGGCGTATCACAACCTGGCCTCTGACCTGAAAGGGGTCAATTACAGTTCTGGCCGACTGGGTGCGCTGGAGGAGCGGGAGTTCTGGAAAGATATGCAAGCCTGGTTTATGGAGTGTTTGCACCATCGAATTTATGAGCGCTGGCTTGGGCGAGCGTTGTTGATGGGCAAGATCGTGACCGATTATGGCCAGCCCCTGAACCCGAACCGAAAAGAGAAGTACCTTAATGTTCACTGGCAGCCACGGCGCTGGGATTGGGTAGACCCGCAAAAAGACATGAACGCTGCAACGGCGGCGATGGACAAGCTGCTGAAAAGCCCGGGCGAAATTATCCGCAGTCAGGGGCGGGACCCGGACGAAGTATGGCGGGAATACTCCCGTGATATTGAGGCCATGAGAAAGGCCGGTATTCCAGAAGACAAAATCAATCTGTTTTTAACGGGGGCAACTAATGCCGGAACCACAGGAATCCAGGAAGATGGAACAGCTGATCAGGAAAATTAACGCTGATCAGCCCAGGCGAACCTTTCAGGTGCGCTCGGTAGATGAAGAAGCCAGAACCGTAGAGCTGGCCTTTTCTTCAGAAGAACCTTATCAGCGCTGGTGGGGGGTTGAGATCCTTGGCCATAACCCTGACGAGATACGCCTTGACCGGTTAAAAGACGGTGCGCCCCTGTTGTTCAACCATGACTTTGATAAGCACCTGGGCACCATCGAAAGTGTCACTGTCAGTAATGACAAGGTTGGTCGGGTGGTTGTCCGTTTCAGCAAAAACGATAAGGCTGATGAGAAGTGGCGTGATGTAGTAGACGGCATTTTAAAGAAGTCCAGTGTCGGTTATATGGTCCATGCGGTAAGGCTGGTGGAAGAGCGGGATGATGGGCTTGATGAGTATCGGGTTACTGACTGGGAACCTTATGAGGTGTCACTGGTAACCGTACCCGCTGATAACTCCGTGGGTGTTGGCCGCTCGCTGGAAATCCCGCAGGAGGAAACCCCACCAGTATTGGCTGACACTCGTCAGTATGGTGAAGCCGAACCTCAAAAACCAGAACCTCAATCAAGGGATATTGATATGCCTGATCCAGTAAAGACAGAACCAACTACACCTGTTGATCAGGTGGACGCTGAGCAGGAACGCCAGCACGGTGCAGACAGTGAACGTCTGCGGGTAAAAACCATCATGGCGATGATCCGCAGCTATGGCCATGAGCAACTGGGCATGAAGCATATGGGTGTGGTTCCCTTGGAACGACGCTTTGACCAAGAAAATCACGAGGTTGAGCCACAAGAAGATAGGAAACGG
>JAQFVO010000722.1 GCA_027942505.1 Endozoicomonas sp.
AAGGATCAAGGAATATTGGGGGGAAGCAGTCACAATTTCGAGTCAGTGTCACCGGCAAAGTTTCCGGCAGCTGAGTCGGCACTGGCTCTGCGCTGGCCAGCAGAGGGCTCGCTGGCAGGCAAGGATGAATTTGCGTCAGCGTCGGTAGTGGTGGTATCGACTGAGTCAGAGGTCTGGGGTCTTTGGCTGGCAATCGTGCTGGTATCAGAGACGCTGACCACGGGTTCGTTTACTTTTGGTGATTGACTGCCAGACCTGTCCTGTAGTTGTTTACTCGACTCTGTTTTTTCATCTGTCTGGACTGAACAGCACATGGGGCGGCAGGCGCGCAGTATTCGCGCGCCCAGGCGACCGGACTCATGTTTCTGCTCCGCAGCTTCCGGAATGGTGTCGAGAATTACTTTGCCAGCGGTTGATTGCACAGGATCCATTCATTACTCCAACATGTAAATTTTTGCTTGGTTTGATACGCCCGAACGACTGCCCGAACGCGCCTGCAATGCACTCAGAGAGCGGAAACATAGCTGAAATATCTGGTCTTTCAACTTGCTGAAGCAGATAGCTGCTTTTGGGACAACGAGGGGATTGGTTATCGGATGGCGCGAGTGCATTGAGGGTGGTGGTGGCTTGGCGTATACCATCGTCATTCCATCAAACGAGGGTGTCACAAAAGGCCTCAGGGAAGTGGTAATTAAGAAACGGCAGACTCCGCTGTCATCCTGTACATGGATTGTACGGGATCCACTCCACAGGGAGGTGAATGCTCGGACAGATTGCTATCCCTGCCGGATGGGTTCCGTACATGCCCTGTACGGAATGACAATGGAGTGAAGCAACTGGCACTTTTTGCAAGGGAAAAAAGAAGGAAAAAAGGGCACCCATAAAATCTCGACTGATAAAAGTGGGAGTCCTTTTTTGCTTATTTATTTGCTTTTTCCTTTTTTGTTTCCTGTACATCGACTGTACAGATTCACAGCGCAGGGATAGCCGGATGGATGGCTGTCCTGTTCTTTTCTACAGCTTGGAGAACTCTTGAACCCGTAATCGAACTTACCTATCAATCGAATATTCATTTCATTGTTAAGCATCCCGCTAAATTTGATATTCGAATATAGTGTACAGCAACAAATATTTTTGCCTGCTACAAAAAACTTCAGTAATTCTCTTCGATATATCCCATGCCACTAACACTGGCTGAGTTGAGAGTACTCAAACTGGATCGAACGAAGCCTCCATCATAGCCTTCAGGTGGGGCCACCGGGGCTTGCTGGTGGACGCATGTCACTCAGCTGATGCGCCATAAATGCCTGGTACAGTTCATTGTCATCAAGAGTTAGTCTGTTCAGATAGTCAAGAATTTCGTTCCCACCCTCACCAATCTCACGAAGGGCACAATCATTCCATAATTCGTAAGGAACCAGAGTCGTGAGATTGGTAATATCTATTCGGCCGTAAACTGCCTGTATAGCTTGCTGGTATTGCGCCACCAGTTCACTGATTATGGGAGTCAGGATGGTCAGGACCCCTACATCGGCACACCTGGTCAGCGGAAGTAAGTGAGTTAGTTGCTTGCTGACGGCATAAAGTGCGCGTAAGGGGGCGTCAGCATCTGCGAGAAAATCAAGAACTTCCTGTTGTGCCTGGGTTCTGGGACTGGGCAGTCGTTGCAACTTGTTGCGGTAGCTGGTGACCGCTCTGTTCAGCTCTGAGTTGTCGTATAGCTGTCGATATCTGGAGGGAAACTCCTGAAACATTTGCGCAAATCCCTGAAGGGCTTTTGTCAGGGTGCCGACTCGTTCATGGGTTTGGGTGCAAAGAGCATCCAGGTATTGTTGACGGATGATTACGTTGATCTGATCATGGGTGATGAACAATTGATGCCTTTCCTGCTCGCTGATGTCAGCCATGACAAAGACGCGGGTGTAGGTACAGCTCTTTCCCGAATCATCAACATTACCTGAGCTTTCCAGGGCCGGATCGGCAATAAAGTATGATTGAGTGGGCATGATGTTGCCAGCCTGGTCGCTTACTTCCAGCAGGGCATCATCATTAAGATACACCCTGAAGCGGCAGCCATAACTGTGTGTTAACTCCTCCTTGAGTTGAGCTTCGACCGCACGCCAGCCCTCATAGCCGTTGCGTTGTAAATCTGTTAATTGCTCGATCTCGCGAGGAGAAAAGTAAGCTTGATATTGGCAAAAAGCGCAAGTCACTGATTCTTTCTCTACTATTGCCTGACTGGGCACACGGCACATTAGGAATCCAGAGTAAAAGTAGCCCTCGCGGACACAACGTTGAATTAGTTCCGGATGGCTTGCCATCAGGGCGCAAAATGGTGAACTTTGAGCGTTGGCCTGAAAGGTTTCCTTCAGTTCTTCCCGGGTATTGGGCAGAGTATTAAAGATGGCATTGTCATGTACTTTAATGTGACTGGATGTTTCACAACAATCGCATTCTACCGGTTGCGTTGCGATGTGATTGACTCTGGCTTGTTGGGCTGCCCTGACCTGGCTTTGCACTACCCAGATGTTTTTCTTCCTTAATTCAATGGCACATCCTGCCAGG
>JAQFVO010000729.1 GCA_027942505.1 Endozoicomonas sp.
AAAATGTGAAGGCGCGCTTAATATGCCAAGGATTTCCCGTTCCGCACTGGTGATGTACTCCGCTGAACAGATGTACGATCTGGTCAGTGATATCGAGTCCTACGGTGAGTTTTTACCAGGTTGCAGCAGTGGGCGCATTGATCGTCGCGATGGTGATGAGCTGGACGCAACGCTGGAAATTGCTAAAGCTGGCCTGAGCTACCGCTTTTCCACCCGCAACATAATGACGCCAGGGCAGTCTATTGAGATGCGCTTGCTCAAAGGACCGTTCAGCCGGCTTTGCGGAGTCTGGACGTTTCACCCGCTGGGGGAGGGCAGCAAGGTTTCTTTGGAACTTGAGTTTGCCATGAACAACAGGCTGACCGAGGCAACTTTGGGCGCGCTGATTGGTCAAATGCTTGGAGCCATGGTGGATGCATTTAGTGACAGAGCAAAAAAGATCTACGGTTGACGGTTTATGATGCTGATGGAAGAACCTGATATTCAGGTTGAAGTGGCCTACGCCCGGGCGGATGAGCAAAAGATCATCGCGTTGACGGTGAAGCAGGGAACGACGGTGTTGGAGGCGGCAAGAGCCTCTGGCATTGTCGATTATTTCCCGCAGATTGACCTGGACACGGCGAAACTGGGTATTTTCGGCAAGGTCGTGCTCAATCCGGCACAACAGGTTGTGCGGGCTGGGGAGCGGGTGGAGATTTATCGCCCGTTGATTGCTGATCCCAAAGAGGTCCGTAAGCTTCGGGCACAGCGGGCGAAACAGAACAGGTCAGCAGAGGATGCACAGCTGGCGGGGGAAGAAAAACCAGGGGGAGCACCGTGATACTGGTGGAGCCCCCGGGCATAGTAGCTACTCCTTGGTGGGCGGAAACTCACCGCTGACGGAGTGGGAGCGCAGCCGGTCGTTGTCAAAATACAGTGTGACGGTGCGTTGCACACGAGGTTTGTCGCCAGGCTGGTTGCTGTAGACGTAGTCCCACCGGTTCCGGTCGAAGGTGTCTTGCAGCAGCGGCGTTCCCATAATGTATTGGACCTGCGTGCGGGTCATACCCAGCTTAAGCTGGTCGATCATTGACTGGGTAACAACATTGCCTTGCTGAATGTCGATTTTGTAGGCACCGGGGAAGCTGATCAGCTTCGAGCCGCCGTCTGTGCTGCTGGCGCAGCCGGTGAGGAGAGTCGTTGAAAGAAGGAGTCCGGTGGCCAGGGCGACTGTGGTTTTTTGCATCGGTTTCAGACTTCCACTATCTTGCTTGCTTGAGAATAATTCACAACGTGCTTTTGGGAGCAACTGATAAAGTTGCACAAAAATGTGATAATAGCAGGATTATCTTGCAAGGGTTAGGGAAACGTGTTGGAAAATCAAGAGTTGCGCAAAGCGGGCCTTAAGGTCACCCTGCCGCGGGTGAAAATTCTACAAATCCTTGAAAGTGCTGAAGAAAAGCACATGTCGGCAGAAGATGTCTACAAGGCGCTGCTGGATGCGGAAGAGGATGTGGGTCTGGCCACGGTTTACCGGGTGTTAACCCAGTTTGAGAGCGCTGGTCTGGTGGTTCGGCATAATTTTGATGGTGGTCATTCGGTTTTTGAACTGTCCCGGGGGGAACATCACGATCACATGGTCTGCATGGAGAGCGGCGAGGTGGTTGAGTTTGTTGATGAAGAGATCGAAAGGCGCCAGCGTGCCATTGCTGACCAGCACGGCTTTGAGATTGTTGATCATAACCTGGTGATCTACGTTCGACCGAAGAAACAACAAGAACAATGACATCGGGCATGTGGAATGAGCGAGCTCTCTAACCCGCCTGCCTGAAGCTCGCCGTTCTCGGGTGTGATACGTTTTCACGCTGCTCTCTGTCGACTGAACACTTTCCCCGAA
>JAQFVO010000766.1 GCA_027942505.1 Endozoicomonas sp.
GGTGATAGAGGCAGTCCCTCTTTTTTTGATGCCAGGCAGAATACGTCGATGGCTTGGTAAAAAGCCGGCATATCGTCCAGGACGCCAAGAAAGTGTACCCGCTGCTCCACATGCAGATTTATTGCCAGGCTTTTCAGTGACTGTTCCAGCTCTCCACCACCGGCAAGGGCAAGATGGGTATGGTTAGGCAGTTTGGCAAAAGCTCGAATCAGGGAGGCGTGGCACTTAACCTCGGTAAAACGGCCGGCACAGCCAATGATTGGCACATCAGTGGGTAAGTTCAGCCTCTGCCTGGCTGCGTTTTGATCGCCTGGTCTGAAGCTGTTGGTATCAATGCCATTCAAAATAACATTCGGCGTGAACAGGGGAATGTGCTGTTGAATATTGTCAGCCACCAGTCGGGCGTCGGCAGCAACCGCTGGTCTTAGCAGGTGAAAGCAGGCCGATACCAGCCAGCGTCGTTTTTGCTGGTTAAGGTGCCAGGCATCGTGTTCGGTATGAACATGACGGCAGCCTGCCAGTTTGGCTGCGATACCGCCATATAGCAGCGGCCCCACATGGTGGCTGTGGATGACATCGGCATTAAGTTTTTTCAGCAGTTGATATAGCTGGGTAACGGTAGAGGTACTTAACCCTGGCTGTTTATCCAGAAAGTGTATCCGCTCCAGCTGTTTAATCCTTGGCCAGCTGGCAACTGAATCGAGGTGGTTGCCCTCAAGGCTGATAATATGGATGTTTTCCGGTGTGTCGGATTTGCGCTGCAGATCCAACGCCATTGTCTCAATGCCACCAGGAGCCAGGTGCTGCACAATTTGTGCCACGATGGGTGATGAACTCATGATGGTACCTCCCCATCATCAAAACAGTCTTTATCGGGGTTGTAGGCCAGAGCTGGTGCCTCGGGCATGGATGGTATGCGTGCCAGTACAGGAACACCCGCGATGCGTTCGATGGCATCTTGCAGCCGTAAGGTGGTGTCGGTTATCTCGGCGATAGCAGCTAACCCAGTGCCTATGCCAATGCCGGCAAATACGCCGGCAATAATGAACAGAATCGCAGGGAGCTGGACGGGGTTACTGGGAGTGAAAGGTTTATCGATAATTTTGACCCGCTCAGACTCTTCGTAGGTGCTCAGATTTTCCGTGACCTGGGCCATAACATAGCGGCTGAGAAAATCGTCGTAGAGTCGCTGTTTGATACTGAAGTCCCGCTGCAACTCTACCAAGGTTCGCTCCACATCGGCGAACTGCTGTACTTTGTTTTGCAGGTTGTCAGTCTGTTCTCTGATGTTCTCCACCTCATTGGCCAGACTATTAACCTTGGCCTTGGCCTCTTGAACAGCCTGCAACTGTGAAGCCAGTATCGTGGTCTGACCCTGGCCGGGGTTCTCTGTTGAAAATGATGGAGTAGATGCGGCCAGGTTCCATAAGCGTTGGATATCTTCACTTTTGAGCTGGCTGCTTTCGGTAATCATTCGTTGACGTTCAGTTTTCAGCCTGTCCAGTTCTCTGATGGCGGCTTGCACTTTACTGTGTTGTTCGGTGTAACGGGAACGTAGCATACTGAGGGTGGTGCGGGTTTTAATGATATTCTCTTCCAGTTTGCCGATTACCGGATTGGTTTGCGCCAGATTGCCGTTAAACTCCTCCATTGCTGCCCGTGCACCAGCCAGTTCAGTCTCTTTTTCCATCAGCAGCTGGCGTAGTTCGGCCAACCGGGTAACGTTGGCTTTATGCAGCTCGGGCAGCTCGAGGGCAAACTCGGCCTTATATTGGGATAATTTCAGCTCGGCAGCTGTTAATTCGTCGAGCTGGCGATCCACCTGATCTTTAAGGAATAGGGTTGAGGTTTTCTGCCATGATTTTTGTGGTGCCTGTATCAAACTGAGAAAGTGCTTGGTCACGGTCTTGAGCAGGAACTCAATATCTCGTTTATTTTCACTGCGGTAATAGATTTTTACCAGCTCCCCACCGAACGACACAGACAGTGACTGGGAAAGCTCGGTAATTGCCTCATCAACCTCTTCCTGACTTGATTCGCTGGTAACGAATTTGGCGTCTCTGGCCACCGCTTCAAGAACCTTGCGGCTTTTGAGCAAGATTTTAAGTGCCAGTTGTCGCTCTTCCAGGTTGGTGGATACGGCAAAGTCTTCCAGAATAGGATTCAGTTCTGAGGTGTCCTGCAACAAAATGGTGGTGTGGGCTTCATAAAATTTCGGTGCCATGAAACTGGCAATCAAACCAACCACAGGCATAATCACAATGGGAACGCAGATCGTGTAGCGACGTCGCCAGGCTGCGCTGAGCAAACGAAAAAGATTTCTCAGGATTTCACTGGACACCTGACCCCCCTCGCGTTCACACATCCTCGGTTTTTCATGCAAACATCCCTGTTTGGAATTATTATTTTGTCAGGTTTATCGGGGGCTGGATAACGTCTACCAACAAAGACCCGGGGAAAGATTATTTATGAGCTAACTGTTAAGGTGGATTCCATAAATTGGTAATGAAAACCAGCCTGTAAAAACACCCATTTAATAAGTGTAGCTTTTGTAAGCTGCCAACGCTTTTGTTTACCATCAGTACTCAACTCAATTTCTGACTAAACTTTTCTTTGCCCGTTATGGATGAAATATCAGTGGTTAATAACAGGCTCGGCAATTATTAAGCAATGACCACTGACAAACGAGCACCGCCTGTTGCTCATCAGTTTTGTTTCCCGAAAGTTAACCGGGTTGTTGGCGGAATGGTCCCTAAGTTCTGAAGTGATTCGTAGCTTGGGGGGGGACCGGAGAGGTCTCCGTAAGAAGGAGGAGCAAAACAGGGCGGCGCACAATTAATAGTACTGAAGTGGTTATAGGCAGCACTCTGGTTACGGCCTGGTTCAAGATTGACATTACTGCGAGATGGCCTTGCCCCCTTAACGATTCTGGGGCCACTGTCAACTGGTTGGAACGTTGCACAAGCTTCATTGTCGAAAGTAACAGTACAAGGCGATGATCCTTGTGTCGTGAAAACGGAACTTGCAGTCTCGTAGTCCGCTTCGACGGGGTGGCGCTCACCAGTTTCTGACGTATCGCTCGGAATGTCCGTAAAACAACGTGTAGCTACAGCAAAACAACAACAAGTTGGGATCAGAAGCGCACATAAAGGCGCAGCCCCACCAGCTAACGTCGTGCATGCAGTGATGAAATAGCAACCAACAGATTTATAGGCAAGCATACAGCAGTCGCCAGCATAGGATTCAAAGAGGCATGTGCGGCATGCAACATCACAGGCTGTGACCTTTATTCCTAAGTAACTCCCATATCCAAAACCGGCAAGGGCTCCGGTGTTGGCCACACAAAAGGGGAGATTAACCAGTACCTTCTCACAAGTGTCGGCACAAGTGGAGTTTCGGTCTATTTGTTGAGATTCCGGTGCAGTCATCATAACGGCTTCACACAGTTAAACGTTCCAGTTTGTTACTTGGACCTCTGTAGCGATAAAAGTTCCCCAACTGTGTACAGGTTTCACTGTGCATTGTTTTTAATTAATCTGAGGCGCAATCGTGCTTGCGTCAAATACTGGCAGTTCATGGTGATAAGTGGTTGATCAACGTGCCCAGTTCTGCCGCCCGGTGTTGCCAGGACTCGGTAGCTACCCTCTCCTGTCGCAGGTTTTTAGCCTGTTGTTGCTGTCCTGCTCGTAAAATGACCCTGGAAAACGGTTCCCTGTGTGATTGAATCGCCACAAGAGTGTCATACTCCCTGACGGCGGGAAAAGCAGTGGCGGCAATGGGAGTCCCCGAGGCAAGGTACTCTCTCAGTTTCAGCGGGTTGCATGCTTCTATCTGCTTGTTATTGCGAAAGGGCAACATGGCTACATTCCAGTGCTGCACATACGAGGGTAACTGGTGATGGGGTCTTGGCCCCAGAAAATGGACATTGGGCAGCGCTTGCAGTGAGCTGATGTCTGTTTTGATCTCTCCGATAAAGACAAACTGCCAGCTGGGCATGGCAATGGCCGACTGGGCCAGAAGGTCAATGTCCAGCCACGGAGAAATACTGCCGTAAAAACCGGCAATGGGACCATCACCGGGCAGGTCAGCGGGACGTTCGGCCGGCGTTGAAAACAGTCGATAATCAACCCCGTGAGGCAGGATGATGGTATTGGGGTTGGTAAATTTCCTGGCCAGAATTTTGCTCACCACCAGAATCAGATCTACTTTTTGTGCCAGTTCCCGTTCCATTGGGGCAACCGTGGCATGGTCAACGCCATCAAGGCCGGCAAAATCATCACCGCAATAGTAGATTGATGCCTGTTCATTCAGGCTGCCGACCATATCAACAGCAGTGGGCAAAGAAATCCAGAGAATAATATGGTCAAAGCCCTGTTGAGCGATGGCTTTGTTAATGTCATTTAACAGCAGCCGTTTATTGATTTGACGAACCAGTTTACAGTGGTGAAAAGGGAGCACTTTTGGATTGATGATGAACGGCGTGGGTTCGGTATCAGGTTGTGCCTGGCGTGAAGACGATAACATACTGCCCAGTTTCTGGCACAGGCGCTTGAAATCCTGCCAGGAGGGGCGGGGTGATCGCATGCCAATGGAGTTGATCCAGATGACGCGATGATCTTTCATCAAATGACCGATCAGGTGTTGAGTACTGGAGGGCAATCCGCCCCAATCCTCACCAAAGACAATCAGATCAGCCATTGTTGTTCTCCGGGAGTAGTCCCAATGGTTTGATTACTGTGGCGGGAATCCCTCCAGCCAGAACGCCGGGTGGCAAATCGCGGGTTACCACGCTGCCGGTGGCGACAACGGTGCCGGCGCCAATGGTTACGCCACCCAATACAGTCACTCCCGCCGCCAGCCATACGTCATTTTCTATACGAATGGCGCCCACCTGGTCGTCAGTGTCGGGCTCTCCCCGGGCTCTGGCCAGAGGGGCTATCGGGTGGCCGGGATAACCCACCAGTCTAACCTTGACCGCCAGCCGGACGTTATCACCGATTTCTATCCGATCACCGACGAATATTTCATTCTGCCAGCTGATGTCAACATTGTTGCCGATCACCAGCTCAGGCTGATGTGTCCCTGACGCTCTGCCGCTGATCGTTGCATGGCCTGATAAACGACAATAATCACCCATAGTTATTTTCAGTGGCCCCAGTAGCAAAGGCATGCCGGAGTAGAGATAGAGCTTCCCGGGGATATTGGCAAGTTGGGATTTGAACAGGGGTGTCCAGTAGAAAATGCGCAGCAGACTAGCAGCGGCGCCACAAATCATTTTATGTTGCAAATAAAAAAATCCGTGGATCGGTTTGATGACCGGAATTTCAACACCGCGGATGGCTTTCAATAGTTGAAATAGCTTTCTGCCAGCAGCTGAATCACTGTTTTTTAATCGGGTTTTCAAGCTATTGAGCATTTCACAAGTCCTTGCCGGTTTTTTTTATTTTGTCTTCGTTAACTATAGACGTCGGCTCTTGTGCAGTTTCCTCAGCCGAATAGTTATTGTCTATGTAGTTGGCAATGGCAATGCTGATCGATGTAATTATGTAGACCGGCCAGAGAAAGCCCTGGCTGAGAAACGAACCGGAGACACAGAAGCCTGCCAGCCCGGCATAGGTGCCCACGGCGATGGCTGTCATGTGAGGGTCGTATTCCGGAGAATCTTTGTTGCGGTCCAGTCTTTTCAGCGAGCTGTTTATGGACATGAAAATGGTAAAAATCATAAATCCAAACAGCCCCAGCCCGACAAAGCCAGACTCAGCCAACACCTGAAACCATGTACTGTGAGTTACGTGGGCCTTGCCCTCGGCCCGGCTGTGGGTGGCGTAATTCCAGTAATTATCAAGAAACAGCGACAGGCCAACACCGGTCAATGGGTTTCTGACCCCCATATTAAAAGCTGCTTCCCAGGCATGGATACGGCCCATGGCCGATTCATCCAATCCCTCCTCGGCAGCTCCGCCGGATTTACGGTCACTGATACCGGCGGCTGCCACCAGAATCAACAGGCTAAAGCTGCCAATACTGATCAGCAGTAATTTGGATTTGATGATACGAAGCCCGAAAATGCCAAATACGGCCACCGTTGCCAGCAATCCGCCCCGGCTCTGGGTGGCGATGATGGAGGAGACAAAAACGACAATGCTCACAAGACCAAGAAGCGTACGAAACTTCCCGGTATTTTTGGTAGTGGCTAATGCCACTGCGTAGCTCATGGGAAAGCTGAGCACCAGCGAGAGATCATTGGGGTCACCAAGGCTGGTACCGGGAATGGTCACGCGAGTCTCTTCCACCATGCCAATGCCATTGGCATTGTTATACAAAGTGACCCCGCCCACCGCCAGACCCGAAAAGATAATCAGCAGGTGGGCTAGTTTGAAGTGCCAGTATTCAGTCATCAGCCAGGATATGGCCATAACCATAATGCCGATCTTCACATAAACACTGGTAAAGCTGCCAAAGGCTGCAGGCGGATAGCTGGAAAAGGCAATGCCAAGGACAACCCAGCCAAAGAAACGGGCAAAGATCGTGTGTTCGTGGCGCCAGTAAACCTGGACTTTCTTGGTCAGAATGATGTGCCAGAACAAGACAAAATAGGAGCCAAGGGCGGTCAGAAGCGGAAGTTTAATCGGATCCAGCTGCGGGAATACTTCATGAAGACGGAAAAATGAAAACAAAATAAACGTCAGGCAGATCACAAAGGGCTTGCGCAGAATAAACATCAGCCCCAACGGAATCACGGCTAATGGCAGCAGGGCAATCGGGTGGGGAAAAATCAGGCAGGGTAGGGCGGCAAGGGCACAGTAAATTGTCACCGTTAGTGTTTGATAACGATTAACAAACAATCGCTCCAGATTTAATTGTCGCAAAGTTTTACCTGCCCTAGTGTCTTAAAAAGCCCAACGTGGTAAACAGCTGACGACGAAAGAGCAATAACTGAGTTGCTGAAAACAGGACAATCCCTGTGATAATCATAACAATTAACAACAGTGCTTCGTGAATCTGGCCTTCCAGATGCTCGCGCAGTAGCAGTAAACCCAGGAACATGACTATGGAACCCGTCAGCCCTGGTAACAGAGCCTTGAGGAATGTTGCCGGTTTCAGTACGAATATCGGCAGCATTAACTTCAGATGACAGGTGAAGCTGACAAGATTAATAGCCAGCCAGGCCCAGCAGGCACCCTCGACGCCGTATTGAATACCGATGAAAAACAGGGGGAGGGTTACAACGGTCAGCAGTAGGGCACGGCTGTTATTACCCGGGGCACCAAGGGCAGTGACGCCGGTGGCCATCATCTCCGACAACATGCGCAACGGGCTGATCAGACAGAGAATCTGAAACGGAACGATGGCCACGACCCATTTATCGGACAGCACCAGGGGAATGAGTTCCGGGGCGATAGCGCACATACCGAGATACATGGGAAACAGCACCATGCTGGCCAGTTGGGTTGATTTACGTAGGTACTGACCAGCAACTGCTGGTTCGCTTTGCAGTTTGGCAAATGACGATAGCCCTAGATGGTTAAGTAGTTCGCCGATTTTGTCGCTGGGCAGATTGGCCAGGTTTCTGGCGACGGAAAATACCCCCAAATCCACTTTGCTTAACAGTCGTCCGATGCTGATATCGGCAAAGATATTGACGAAATAACGCAACACATCATTAACCGTCGCGATGCCGCCAAACACAGCCATACCGGTAAAACCGCGAAAGTTCAGTGCTGGCCAGACCCAGCAAGGCGCAATCAGGTTGTAACCAATAGCCAGTGCCAGTCGCATAAACAGATGACCGAGAATCAATGCCCACACGCCAAGTCCGGCAGCAGCCATGGCAATGGTAATAACGCTGGTCATCACGGCGGTATAAAACTGCACCTTTTCCCGCTCCTTAAACAGCATCTTCCGGCTACTGAGGGCGAAGGGCAGGGTATGGAAAATCATGATCAGGTGTTGGCAGGCAACAGCCTGAACCAGTACCGCAATCCTTGGCTCATCAAAGAAGTCAGCGATAATCGGTGCAACGGCCACGAACAGGCAGAAAAAGCTCAGGCAGGAAATAATGTTAATGGTAAATGCCTGGCGAAGCTGGCTATTGGAGAGCTCTTGCGCCTGAATAATGGCCTTGCCAATACCGAAATCGCCCATCAGGGCAAAGATTCCTATGAATGCCATGGTCATGGCCATCAGACCGTAATCGTCTGGTGTCAGAAGACGGATCAGAATAAGGGTGTTGAACCAAGTGAATAGTTGTGCCGCCAGACGCAGCAAGGCACCAACTTTTAACCCTTTAATTACCTGTTGACCAAGTTCCATGTTGTTTCACTCAATCAGCCGGGACTGGTGTTATTAACAGTCCGGCAGTGCTTTGTTATTGATGATTTCTGGCCAGGAATATCCTTTTGCCTGGACTGCTTCTTGATAGACGGCAAGAATTTGCGGCAGGATTGCCTGGCTGGAATAACGGTTGTTAATCGTGGCCACGGATGCCTCGTTCAGCTGCCATTTGACCGCCTCTGGCAGGGAGAACCAGAACTGCAACAGGTTACTCATGGCTCTGAGATCACCTGCCGGGGAGATCCAACCATTAAACCCCTGAGTGATTAGCTCAGGCAGTCCCCCAAGGGGAAAGCTCAGAACTGGTACACCGTGAGCCATGGCTTCGAGCGCCACCATGGGCAGGCCTTCGAAACGTGAGGTGATGCATAGCAGCCCGATTTCCCGCCAGTGCGCTTCCATGGACGGCACTTGTCCCATGAACTGGACATTATCAGTCGGCTGTTTTTGCAGGTGTTCAGCCATGGGGCCGCTGCCGTAAAGTCTGAACGGTAGAAGTGGCTGATGCCGGGCCAGTTGTAAAAACAGGTCAGGACCCTTTTCGTAACTCAGCCGGCCGACAAATGCAATTGCCTGACCAGCTGAACGAGGGTGGGCAGGTACCTCGACAAAGTTGTTAATGGTTTTTGGTGAGTGAATATTCCGTCTGGCAATTTCGTCACTGACGACAATATTTTTTGAAACGACGCTGGTCAATTGATCAAGGAGTGTATACAGGCGCACTATGCCCTCACCGGGGTCTCCGTTATGGAAAGTGGATACCACCGGCGTTTTGTTCAGCATGGCGGCCAGTCGCCCGAAAATACCAGCTTTGTAACCGTGGGTATGGAGCAGCAGTGGGCGGATTTTGCGAATTTTGGCCATCAAATGGTGGGCTTTGCCTCCGAGATAATGGACGACAATCTTTCTTCTGCTGCTGGGCCAGTCAGGGGCTGCCAATAACTTCGCTTCCTGCAATTGCTTCTCAAGGGGATGCTCATCCTGATGCCGTTGGTAAAACCATATCTGCACCGGCCAGTTGTTGTTGCACAATGCCCGGCTTAGCTGAAAAATATGGGTTTCTATCCCTCCGGCCTGACGAGAATCCAACAGAAGCACAATGGGGCGGTCAGACATTATTGTCTCCAGAATTGGGGGAGTCCAAATGGGACGGTTTGCCGGTCGTCGGTGCCTGGCTGGCAAGGTGCGCGATAAAGTCATTTGGTGACAGTGGTTTTCCATAGTAATAGCCTTGACCCTCTTGACAGCCTGTGCTGGTCAGGAAAGTTTCTTGCTCAATGGTTTCAACGCCCTCTGCCAATACTTTCAGCCCGAAGCTTTTGCCAATCTGGACAATGGCTTCGACAATACCGACGTTACCTTTGTTATCCGGTAACCCTTCGACAAATGATTTGTCGATTTTGATCTTGTCAAAAGGAAATTGTTTCAGATATCCGAGTGATGAGTAGCCAGTACCAAAATCGTCCAGGGCTAGGGTTACGCCGGTGTTTTTTATGTTTTCCAACTGGATTTTTGACGTATCGATATCTTCAATAATGGATGTTTCAGTGACTTCCAGCTCGAGTGCACCGGGGGGAATCTGGTATTTGCCAAGCAACGTTGCAATGCGCTCAACAATGCCCTGATCCTGCAACTGGATGGCAGAAAGATTGACGGCCATGCGCAAGTCACGATGACCTTCAAGGTGCCACTGGTGCAATTGCTGGCAGGCATTTTCCAGCACCCAGTCACCAATTGGAATAATGTCCAGGCTGTGCTCGGCCATGGGGATGAAGGTATCGGGAGAAATCAGACCCTTCTGTGGGTGATGCCAGCGCAGCAGAGCTTCAGCACCAATCAGTTTTCCTTGCTGGTAGTTAAACTGGGGCTGAAATACGAGACTCAATTCATTGTGGCTGAGCGCCTTGTGAAGATCCATCTCCAGTTTTTTGTGCTGGCGTATCTCTGTGTCGATAGTAGCGACATAAAACTGGTAGCGGTTGCGGCTTCTGGATTTGGCCATAATCATGGCAAATTCAGCCTGTTGCAGCAACGTATCGACATTTTCACCATCATCAGGGAACAGTGTGACGCCAACGGTTGCGCTGATGGTCAGTTGTTCATCGTTGATCTCAAAAGGCTGGTCCAGCTGTTTGATCAGTGTCTGGGCCATTTCAGCGGCTTCGTAAGGCTGGTCAATCTGCGTCAGGATTATGGCGAACTGATCTTCACCCAACCGGCCAAGGAAGGCGCGGTTACCGAGGTAGTTTCTCAGGCGGTCGGAGATTTTAACCAGAACATGCTCGGCAGCATTGAAGTTGACCTGGGCATTGAGCGACTTAAAATCATCCAGTCCCAGGCAGAGCAGGGCCATGTTTTCATTTTTGCGGGTGGCTTGCTTGATCAACTTGTTGATCTGGTTTTGAATGGTGCGCCGGTTTGGTAAGCGGGTTAGGTAGTCGTACTGAGACAACCTCATTATGCGGGCTTCAGCTTTTTGACGCAGTTTGTGGTGATGATCTATGGAAGCCAGCAATCTATTGGCGGTTTTGACCCACAGTCCCAGTTCGTTATTTTCATTGCCTTTTGGCATGGGCAACTGTTGCTGGCCTGGCTCTTGTGGGTTAATGGAAGAGAGGTGACGTATTAAGCGCTGAAGTGGTTTAGTAAGAAGCGCCGAGTAAATCAGGTAGAGCAGCAGTGCCATGGCAACGGCCCTGGTGATGCCGGCAAAGAAGACAACTACAGACCGTTGAATAAGGGCTTTGCCTTCGTGCGCCGTATCAATAGACAGAATCAATTCCCCCAGGTATTTTTTATCTGGCGCCTGCCCGTAGAGTTCTTGACGATAGATTCGGATTGGATCAAATATGTAGTCAGAAAGTAGTCGGTAGCGGGAGGCAAAAACAGGTCTTTCCACCATGGCCAGCTCAGGGGCGCCATCAAGTCGGATAGCTGCCACTTGCACCGATTCCATGGCCATCAGTCCATTCAGTACTTCCTGACCCATGCCAACATCCTGGCGATATACGGCCCGGCTTGCCGGCTCATTGATCATGGCCAGCATCTCTGTGGCTTTGCGATCAATAGCCTGGCTGGATTGATGGGCGTCCAGGAATATTTGCACAAGACTTAAGCCAATGCCAAGTACACAGGCACCGAACAAAACAGCTTTTAGCAGTTTGACCGAAAGATGTTCTTTAAAGTGAATGCCCTTGTCCGTATCCATGTAATGACTTCAGGTAATTGCCTTTGATTCAGTTATCTGGATACAACGTTGCTTCTGAATGCTGGCAGGTTAATTGTGTGTTGTGATTAAGCTAATTAAGAATTAACTATAGATTAAACGTGGATGCTGCTTGAGTGTTGCAATAAGAAAATGCGCGTTGGTTAACTGTTGCTGCTTAAGTTGTCTATCATGAGTATGTACCTTTCAATTAATTATTCTGCTTCACTTTGTTTGAGGAGTAACCAAAAGTGTGGGAGTCTGGAGTAGCTTGTAATGGAATACGCGACTTATCAAGCCAGCAGCTGTGATGTCATTGAATTGCAGAGTAAGTTTGATGCTGACACAGTCAATGAGGTAAGAGGTCACTTTGATCATTTAATTAATCATTGTGCGGGTGATGTGCTTGTTGACATGAGTTCTGTCAATGAACTCGATTCCTCAGGAATAGGTGCGTTGGTATTTCTCTATAAGCGCTTAAAGATTGAAAGTAGAAATCTTGGATTGCTTGGCGTCAATGGAAAACCTGATGAATTGTTGACGATGCTCAGGATTAACCAGACGATCAAGCAATACGAGAGTGTCGAAGAATACCTGTCAAAAAAGTAGTATTTCAGTATTTCTTTCTTTCGGATTGCCAAGTGTGCAAATTACTTGGCGGTCGTATCTTCTTGAATGATGTTTGAGATATCTTTTAGCCGGATGGCTTTGATTGATATGGGTGACATTATGTCTGTCAGTCAGAATGTATGCAGAGCCGATCAGGAGCCATAATGAGGCAAATAGATTTTTCTGACGGTGCAGGGATAATAAAAACCCTGATTATTACCCTGTTGTTGGTTATGATTTCTGCACAGTCATCAGCTCAGGTGGTCAAAAATGGCATCTTTTTGGTGGCATCTGTAAAAGAGCATTTTCCCCCTGCCGTTTTGACCATTAACGATTCCATGGAAGTGGCCCTTTCAGACGTCAACAGTATTAGTCTGGCCGGTCTGGACAAAGCATCAGCCATTGAGAAAATACGTAACTCAACCGCGGAATTTTCTGAGGCTGATGTCATCAGATATTTTGATCCTGAAAGCCTGGTGGATGTCTCGGTGCTTGGTGATATTGACGCTCCCGGAAAGTATCGAGTTCCCGCTGAATTTTCTATGTCCGGTCTGAATGCATATCATGGTCTTTATGATAACTCACTGTTTGATGCGGATATGACCCTGATCAGAGGGGGAGAGCAAATTCCGGTACCACCTGATCAAAGAAATGACCGGGCTTTGAACGCTGGTGATGCCGTCTTGATTTACTTACAAGAGAAACCTCCGGTTGAGGCAAAACCAGTGATTCAGCCCGTGAAACAAGAGGTGGAAGGCAATTTGCCGAATGAATCTCCAGTTGTTAGCCTTCCGGCTTCTGAACTCAGGGCAAAGCTGCTTGGCGAACCATCAATTGAAATACCAGCTCCTGTCAGAAAGAGTGACAAACCTTATTTGCTGCAATCCGGTGATACACTGATCATCCGCTTTCCCGGAGAGTCCGGCTTTGATGAACAGTTTCTGGTAAATCGCTCAGGAAATATTATTTTGCCAGAGGTCGGTGAGGTAGAAATTGTTGGTCTTGATATCGACAGCGCCAAAAAAGTGATAATGAAAGAGCTGTCGGTCTATTTCCTGGGGCTGGACAATATTGATATATACCTGCAGGAAAGAAAGATACTGGTGACTGTGCTTGGTTATGTTGGACACCCAGGGGAGGTTGTGTTGCCAAGTACTGGTAATATTCAGATGGCTATCAACAGCGCTGGAGGCTTTCGTGAAGGTGCCTTGCTAAACAGAATAAAATTAAA